>DAOTWO010000339.1:0-1670 GCA_034435855.1 Thermomicrobium sp.
AAGTTGCCCGCGCCGGCGACGTCGTTTGGAGATACGCATAAGAATTATTATGCGTATTTTCCGAGAGCTGGCTCCACCGCCTGGAATCTCGCGACCAGCCCATACAGACTGGCCACCCGGGTCAAGCAGCACGCGTAGTTCGGCACGTATACGGTAGTTCTGCGCTGTCGCACACCGATAGACCGGCCTTGTTCCGTTCATGGCCCATCGACCTGGGATGTTCCGAGATAGACCGCTGCCCGTGGCTGTGAAAGAACTGCGTGCGAGTCCCGAGACAGCGTGGCGGCGCGGTTGTGAGAAGACCCCCGCTACTAACCGGTCACAAGATCCACTCTCGTGTGTGCGGATCGCGAAAACCAAGGTGCGGCGACAAAACGAGGTGTCCGTTCTGTCCCCGGCGCCAACGTTTCTGTCACGTCCTTTCTGGTTGGTCCACCTCCCGCAGGGGGCTCACAACCGGAATCACCCGAACCTGCATAGAGCTACGGAGTTGTACTCCGCACGACACTTCCATCTCACATCCCCGGTGCACTTTCTTCGTCCAGGTGTGCGGCGGCGTCCCTTGCATAGCGATGAGCCCAACGAGTTGGCTCAGGGATACGATAGCGACTGAGGCGAAGAACCCATCCGATCGCCTCCTGCAACGTGATGCGATGCCCAACGGAGACGATAATCGGCTTGGTGTCCACGCGTGTCCGCACCGCGGCACCGATCACTTGGTGATCGCCGATGACAGGTGTCCACGCACCCCGTACATTGGCCGGCTCGCTATATCGGCCGTACAGACGGGACTTCGCTGCACCGATTGTGGGTAAATCAAGCAGGACCCCAACATGACTGGCGAGTCCGCAGCCACGCGGATGTGCCCGTCCTTGTCCATCGATCAGGAGCAGATCCGGTGTTCGCCGCAACGCCTGTATCGCTTCGACAATTGCCGGTGCTTCCCGAAAACTTAGGAAGCCCGGAATGTATGGGAAAGTGATGACCGTCTGCACGATGGCTCGCTCGACCTCCTGGAGCGGCAACGGACGAATATCCTCATCGTTGTCAGGAAGCTCAAGAAGTTCGAAATTCACCGCAATAGCCACTGCATGCTCGCCACGAACATGCAGGTCTGCGCCAGCGATCAGCCGAGGTGGACCGGGCAAAGGACACTCGAGGATCCGTTGCGCGAGCTGCTGTTGAAGCTGTGCTAGGCGCTCCAGCTCTTCCGGCGAAATGGTCGCGGGGAGAGCCCACCGTTGTGGTCGCCGCGTATGCGTTGAATTCTCTTCTTCACGCATCGAAGCAGCTCCCTGGCGCGAGCCGAGCTCCGCGCCACCAGTCGAGGCCCGTCATGGGCTTCTTTCCTTCTGGTTGCACAATGTCCAAGGCAAGGGCGCAGCTCCCGGTCCCGACAAGTAACTCGGTACTTGACGGGGCAAGGCAGCCAGGTGCGAGCCGCTGTTCGGTCTGGGTGAGATGTGCGCGAAGCAGAATCAAGCGACGCCCACGGATCACTGTCCAGGCACAGGGCCATGGTTGTAGTGCACGGATCGCCCGCTCGATCTGCTCCGCAGGCAGGGACCAGTCGACTCTCCCGTCCTCTTTGCTCAAGGGCCGAGTATAGGTCGCTTGCTGTTCGTCTTGAGGGACAGCAGCTATTTTCCCCTTGACCCAATCGCGAACCG
>DAOTWO010000340.1:0-1710 GCA_034435855.1 Thermomicrobium sp.
GGTCGTTCACCACCTGATCCTCCAAGGCGCGGAGCTCCGCCACTTCTTCCTCGGAGAGCTGCCCGGCCGCTTCGACAAGTCGCTCCTCCAGCCGAAGCTGGGCACGAATACGCTGTTGCTCGAGAGCTTCAGCGAGCGCATCAACTTGGGCGCGGATGGTTGAGACATGACACTCCAGACTGGTGATCGCCTCCTCCGCTTCCCGCGTCAGGTCGCTCAGGATCTGCGCAATACCTTCGCTCACGATCTTCACCGTTCTCACCAGTTCACGTCTGGACGGCCTGACCGTCCCCACATTGAGAAAAAACACGCTCACGGTTGCCGCCGCTGATTTAGTATACCACCCCAGCTTCTTCAATAAAGGTATACGTGTGCCGATCCAGGGCTTTTGGCCCCTTATGTGAGGAGACTTCGGAGTACTCGCAAGTTTTCCACGTCCTCGTGCATGTCGGGACTCTTTTCGGTTTCAAGCAACCCTGGATGATTGGCAAACCGCGGGTCGTTCACGAGCAGACGGAACCCTTCAAGACCAATTTTCCCCTTCCCGATATGCTCGTGGCGGTCGATGCGTGATCCCAATTCGCGTTTCGAGTCGTTCAGGTGAAAGACGAACAGCCGGTCCAGCCCGAGGATACGATCGAATTCCTCCATCGTCTGCGCATACCCTTCCGGAGTTCGGAGTTCGTACCCCGCAGCGAAAACATGACAGGTATCGAAGCAATAGCCCACACGTTCTGGCTCACGCACACGCTCGACGATCGCTGCAAGCTGCTCAAATCGGTAGCCGAGGCTGCTGCCTTGTCCGGCTGTCGTCTCGAGGAGCGTCATGACTCGGTAACCAGGAAGATCGGTGTGCAGACGGTTGAGCGCCTCCGCAACCCGCTGGATGCCGAATTCCAACCCTGCATCGCCGAACGATCCGGGATGGGTGACAAGATAAGGGATGCCGAGCACCTCGCAGCGCTCGAGTTCCTCTCGAAACGCCGCAATCGACTTCTCCCACAGTGCATCGTCCGGACTTGCCAGGTTGATTAAGTAACTGTCGTGGGCAACGACGGGAAGGCCAGAACGGGCTGCCTTCTCCCGGAACCGTTCAATCTCGTCTGGTGCTAATGGACGGGCTTTCCACTGGTTGCTGCTCTTGGTGAAGAGCTGGACCGCCTCGCACCCGATCTCCATGGCACGATCGATCGCGCGATCGACACCACCCGCGATCGACATATGAGCTCCGAATCGCACTGTTCCCTTCCTTTCCCTCATCACCTTAGTGGAAGCGCCTCTTCCCACGCAGGGTATAGTAGCCTGCTGGATTGTGCGAGGGCGGGGACGAGCAATGCGCGTGCTGGTGACTGGTGGGCATGGACAACTCGGCCGGGCGCTCCTCCGTACCGCGCCGGTGGGGATGGAAGTAATCGCCCTCGGTTCGAGCGACTGTGATGTCACGGATCCGGCAACGGTCCGTGCAATCGTGGCTCGGATTGAGCCGGAGTTCATTGTCCACTGTGCGGCCTGGACCGACGTCGATGGCTGCGAACGCCACCCGGAACGTGCGTGGCGGGTCAATGCCCTCGGCGCACAGCACGTCGCGACAGCGTGTGCTGAAGCAGGCGCTGTCCTCGTCTACATTTCAACAAACTATGTCTTTGACGGCGAGCGTGATGAGCCATATCACGAGTTTGATCGGCCGAACCCGCTCAGTGTCTACGGGGC
>DAOTWO010000341.1:0-2194 GCA_034435855.1 Thermomicrobium sp.
GGGTTCGCCCAGGCAAGCACGAGTCCCACCGGCCACAGGACAGCCGTGGCGCCAACGGCAACCATCGTGAGGACATCCTGATCACTCCACTCACGATCATGCCCCGGCGAATGAAGCAGCGAGTGCTGGCTCATCGCACACCCAACTCCTTACCTCGTTTCCCTCAGAGGTCCTTGTGTAGGGTTGCGAGGAACTCCGCGTTATTCTGCGTCCGTGCCAATCGGCCAAGGACGAGTTCCGTACCGTCGGTACCACCAAGCATCGAGACCATGCGGCGCATCGTCCAGACCTGACGCAGTGTTTGCTCGTCAAGCAGCAGTTCCTCACGCCGTGTCCCCGACCGCTGGATATCGATGGCCGGGAAGATGCGTCGCTCAGCGAGCTTGCGGTCGAGGTGGAGCTCCATGTTCCCGGTTCCCTTGAACTCCTCGTAGATGACGTCGTCCATACGGGAACCGGTGTCAACCAAGCACGTTGCGATAATCGTGAGGCTTCCGCCACCCTCGATGTTCCGCGCCGCACCGAAAAAGCGCTTCGGCGGATAAAGCGCTACCGGGTCAATCCCACCGGAGAGCGTCCGTCCGCTCGGCGGGACGCTCAGGTTATACGCACGGGCCAGCCGCGTGATCGAGTCCAACAGGATCACAACATCCATCCCGCACTCGACCAGCCGCTTGGCTCGCTCAAGCGTCATCTCGGCGACCCGGATATGGTCCTCCACGGGTTCGTCGAAGGTGGAGGAGATCACTTCACCATCGACCGAGCGCCGCATGTCGGTGACCTCCTCTGGGCGCTCACCGATGAGCAATACGATCAAATGAATGTCCTTGTAATTCGTCGTGATCCCGTTGGCGATGTGCTTAAGCAGGACTGTCTTACCGGCCTTGGGTGGAGAGACAATCAAGCCGCGCTGCCCCCGACCAATCGGCGCGACGAGATTGACGAGGCGGGTCGAGAGAATGTGCGGCTCCGTCTCAAGATTGATGAGCTCCATCGGGAAGATGGGCGTCAGACTGTCAAAGCTCGGACGCCGCCGCGCGAACTCGGGATCCATGCCGTTGACAGCATCGACGCGGAGCAAGCTGTAGTATTTCTCATTCTCCTTCGGTGGTCGCACCTGCCCAGCGACCCAGTCCCCTTGCCGCAGCCCAAAGCGCCGGATCTGCGACTGCGAGACATACACATCGTTCGGCCCTGGCAAGTACCGCTCACCGCGCAGGAAGCCGAAGCCGTCCTCGGTGATCTCCAGGACACCCTCTCCGAAGATGCCGCCCTCTCGCTCCGTCTGCGCCCGTAGGATCTTGTTGACCAATTCCATCTTGCGCAGACGCTGAGCATTCGGAATACCAAAGTCGCGGGCGATTACCTGGAGCTCCTCCAGACTTTTCTCCTGCAGCTCAGCGGCGGTTAGCGCGGGAGACTCCTTGATCTCTTCAACAGTTGTGGTCGGCATTACTGGATCCATCGTTGCGGTCCTCCTCGAGTTCGATCTTTTTGCCACGTGTTCAATCTCCTCCATGTCATTCTGCAAGCGTGCGAGCGGCGACGCCCTTCACCGAGACTCATCACGTCGTGCACCCCAACTGGGGACACAACTCCGAGTCCCACGGAACGTTCGTGCAAGGCTGCGCCGGTCGCTGTGTGGACAACGAGAACCTCTTACGTCCTACGGTGTTTCGTGTGAGAATCTCCGGTCTCCACGCGTGGATGACCAAACTAACCGGGACCGGGGCACCATGGAGAGGTACATGACGCGCGGAACCCGCGCCACTTTACTCTACCACAGCCCGACCATCCCCGTCAAACGCTACTACCTGGTACTCCTGCACCTTCGTCAGCCGATGCTCTGCCTCAATCCGTCGGATCGTCCCCGTCCGCGATCGCATCACAATCGAGTGTGTGCGCGCACCGTGCCGTGTGAAGCGCACCCCATCTACAAGGTCTCCTGTCGTGATTCCCGTCATGGCGAAGAACACGTTATCGGAGCGTACCAGATCATCGGCAGTAAAAACCCGGTCGAGTTCCAACCCCTGCTCAAGGGCTCGCTGGCGCTCCTCTTCGTCACGCGGATAGAGCGTGCACTGGATTGCGCCGCCCACGCACTTCAAGGCTGCCGCCGCAACCACCGCTTCTGGTGATCCCCCAATCCCCATTAAGACATCGACACCGGACTCCGGAAATGCGGTCATGACCG
>DAOTWO010000342.1:0-8294 GCA_034435855.1 Thermomicrobium sp.
CAGGGCTTTGCCTACGATCAAGAAGAAGTGATGGTCGGGCTGTGCTGCGCTGCCGCCCCAATCCGAGACGAGAGCGGGCAGGTCATCGCGGCAATGAGTCTCTCGGTGCCGGCCTATCGCTTCTATCCAAACCAACAGCGGTTGACGACCGCGATCGTGGATGCGGCACGGCGGGTCTCAGAGGAACTTGGGTATTACCAGGAGGACTGGGCATGGGGGAACGGCAAGCGGTCAAAGTCGCGATCCTCGGGACTGGCAACATCGGTACTGACTTGATGTACAAGCTCTTGCGGAATCCCGGCCACATGGAGCTTGCCATGTTTGCTGGGATTGATCCGCAGTCGGAAGGGATTGCACGAGCCAAAAAGCTCGGCATTCCAACGAGCTACGAGGGGATCAAGGCGATCCTTGACGATCCGGACATTCGCATCGTCTTTGACGCCACGAGTGCGAAGGCGCATGTCCGGCACGCCAAGATGTTGCGGGAAGCAGGCAAGATCGCGATCGATCTCACCCCGGCAGCGCGGGGGCCGTACGTGGTGCCGCCAGTCAATCTGGGGGCACATCTCGACAAGGACAACGTGAACCTGATCACCTGTGGCGGCCAGGCTACCATTCCGCTGGTCTACGCGGTGAGCCGTGTCGTGCCGGTGCGGTATGCCGAGATCGTTTCGACCGTAGCCAGCCGCTCGGCGGGGCCAGGAACGCGGCAGAACATTGACGAATTCACCTTCACCACGGCCCACGGTCTGGAGGCGATCGGGGGAGCAGAACGCGGGAAGGCGATCATCATCCTCAATCCGGCTGAGCCACCGATCATCATGCGCAACACCGTCTATGTCATTCCGGCGACTGAGGAATACGACGAGGCCGCGATCGTTGCCTCAGTCGATCAGATGGTCGCTGAAGTGCAACAGTATGTCCCAGGGTACCGCCTCAAGGATGCGCCGGTGTTCGATCGACGCCGCACGCCATGGGGCGAACGGACCGTCATTGCCATGCTCCTCGAAGTGGAGGGGGCCGGAGACTTCCTCCCGCCTTACTCAGGGAATCTGGACATCATGACTGCAGCAGCTTGGCGAGTGGGTGAGCTCTTTGCGCAACACCTGCTCGGAATCCGGCAGGAGGTGGCGGCATGAAGGCGCTGAAACCACCGCGCGTCACCGACACCACCTTGCGAGACGGCTCCCATGCCATGCGTCACCAGTTCACTCGCGAGCAGGTGCAGGCGATCGTCTCTGCACTAGACGAAGCGGGAGTGCCGGTGATTGAAGTGACGCATGGCGATGGCTTGGGCGGAAGTTCCATCCAGTACGGGTTCTCAGGCACGAGTGAGCTCGATCTGATCGAGGAGGCGGCGAAGGCGGCCAAGCGCGCCAAGATTGCTGCGCTCCTGTTGCCGGGAATCGGGACACGGAAGGAGCTCGCGGCAGCGATCGAGCGCGGCATCAAGGTCGTGCGGATCGCCACGCAGTGCACTGAGGCTGATATCTCCGAGCAGCACTTCGGCATGGCAAAAGAAATGGGGCTGGAGACGGTCGGCTTCCTGATGATGGCTCACATGCGTCCGCCAGAGTTCCTGGCGGAGCAGGCAGCGCTCATGGAATCGTATGGAGCCGACTGTGTCTATATTGTCGACTCGGCCGGCGCGATGTTGCCGGACGATGTGCGGCGGCGGGTGGCAGCGCTGAAGGAGCGGTTGTCGATCCAGGTTGGCTTTCACGCCCACAACAATCTCGGGCTTGCCATTGGCAATACCTTGGCAGCCATTGAAGAGGGTGCGGATCAGGTCGATGGCTGCCTCCGTGGGCTCGGAGCTGGGGCTGGCAACGCACCGACCGAGCTGATCGCGGCGGTATTGGACAAGATGGGCCTGAATCCGGGGCTTGACGTGTTCAAGCTGATGGACGCGGCGGAGTACATCGTCGCTCCGATCATGCCGTACCAGCCCATTCCCGATCGGGATGCGATCACAATCGGATATGCAGGGGTGTACTCGACGTTCCTCTTGCATGCCCGGCATATCGCAGCAGAGTTCGGGCTCGATCCGCGCGAGATCCTTGTGGAGCTCGGACGGCGCCAGGCGGTCGCGGGGCAAGAGGACTGGATCCTTGATGTCGCACTTGACATCGTGCGTGCCAAGCGTGTGGCGGAAGGAGCGGGTGATGCACGCGAACCGGCAGCCGTCGAGCGACCAGCTGACTGAGGAAAGCGCTCCGGACATTGACCCCCGGCACTTCCGGCGCACGTTGGGACGATTTGCGACCGGCGTGACTGTGGTGACGGTGGCACGGCCGGAAGGGCCGCATGGGATGACGGCGAACGCATTTCTTTCCGTCTCGCTCGATCCGCCGCTAGTGCTGGTCTCGGTTGACCGGCGGGCACGGATGCACGCCTACCTCGCAGAGGCGACCCGCTACGGGGTGAGCATCCTGGCTCGCGATCAGGAGATTGCCGCGCGGCATTTTGCGGGGAAGCCGCAGCCGGGATTCGATCCGGTCTTCCGCTGGGTGGCCGGGGTGCCCTTACTTGAAGGCGCAGTGGCGCAACTCGTCTGTGATGTCTGGGAACGGGTACCAGCGGGTGATCACACGCTGGTCCTCGGTCGGGTTCGCTGGCTGGATTACTGGGATCGGGAACCGCTCGTCTTTTTTGGTGGTGACTTCCGCTGTCTAGAGGTCCAGCTGCATGATACCAGCATGTGGTGGTGGTGAGCTGGTCGCCGTGGAGAAGGGGAGAGGCTCGTGACGGTGAGCGAGTTCGTTGTGCAGGCTGGCCGCCTGCCAACGCATCTGTATCGGGCTGGCCAGGGACAGCCGGTCATTTTCCTCCACGGTTCAGGCCCTGGCGTGACGGCTTGGGCGAATTGGCGCTTTGCCGTGCCGGCACTAGCTGACCAGTTCGACTGTATTGCTCCCGACCTCTGGGGATTCGCTCGCAGCGGACACCCCGATCCGCCTCCTGTGGGCGCACGGGCGTGGATGGATCTGTGGGTTGAACAGGTGATCGCGCTCATGGATCACCTTCGCATCGAGCGGGCGCACCTGGTTGGGAACTCGATGGGTGGCGCAATCGCCCTGCATCTTCTGCACCGCCACCGAGAGCGGTTCGAGCGTGTCGTGCTCATGGGTACAGCGGGGGCACCGCACCGTATTACGCCGCAACTCGATGTCGCCTGGGGATTCTACGAGGAACCGACTGCGGAGCGGCTCGCGCAGATCATACGGTGGTTCGTCTATGATCCAGCCAGCGTCGGGGGCGATCTGGACGCGATTGCGCGCGACCGTCTGCAGGCAGCGCTTGACCCGGTGGTACGTCGGAGCTACGAGGCCATGTTCCCAGCACCACGGCAGCAGCACCTGGATGCGCTTGTGCTCCCTGAAGAAGCGTACGGCGCGATGGATCGGGCGATCCTCCTCGTGCACGGACGCGACGATGTGGTGGTTCCGTTGGAGACCAGTCTGTGGCTCTTGCCGCGGTTACCGCGGGTACAGTTCCACGTCTTCGGACAGTGCAGCCACTGGGTGCAGATCGAGAAGCGTGAGAGTTTCAACGCGCTTATTCGTTCTTTTCTCAGCGGAGCGCTCTGACTGAGGTGCGACGATGCTGGTTCTCAAGATCACGATGGTCGAAGGCCGGACACCGGAACAGAAGGCTGAGCTGATCCGCCGTCTCGCTGAGGCAGCGGCACGGCATTTCGACGTGCCAATCGGTGAGATCCGGACCATTATTTACGAGGTTGGTCGTCACGAGTGGGGCATCGGTCCGATGACAATGGCGGAGCGCGACGCTGTTCCGCCCCAGACAGGGGCATGAGGAGGGATGGGCTGACGATGCTGAGCGAGCCGGAGAAAAAACTTCTGGATGCCATTGTGAGCGCGCGGCGCGAGCGCCGGCCACTGACACCGTTGGCAGAATCGCTTGGTGTCGATCTGGCCGGCGCCTATCGTGTCCAGGCCGCTTCATTCGCTGGCCGGGAACTGATCGGCTATAAGCTCGGCTTGGTGAGTCCCGCCAAGCAGCGCCAGATGGGTCTCTCAAGCCCAATCTACGGTCGCGTGACGCGAGGGATGCTCCGTGAAGGAACGGTTTCGCTCGGAGAGTTTGTCCAACCGCGTATTGAGCCTGAACTCGCTGTGGTCCTGAGAGATCCGGTGGCGCCTGATGCCTCACCCGGTGCCGTGATGTTGGCTGTCGGCGCGGTCTTCCTCGGGATCGATCTCTTGGATAGTGTCTGGGAGGGCTATCGCTTCAGCGCGCCTGACGTCGTCGCGGATAATGCGTCGGGTGGTGCATTCTTCCTGGGCGATCGTGCGCTTCCTTGGCCGACAGAAGGTGAACTCACGCTTGCGCTTGACGGGGAACTCGTCGCGACGGGACCGATTGCTGCTCTTGAACCAATCGCTGAGCACATCGCGTGGCTGGCGAGTGCTGTTGGCGGGCTCGAGCCCGGTCAGGTGATCTACCTTGGATCGCCAGCTGCCGCAGTGCCAGCCAAACCAGGACTACTCGAACTGCGTGGGCCGTGTGGGGCTGTCCTTCTGGCGCGACTGGAGGCGTGAGATGGCGGAGCAGGTCGTGACGGTGGACGTCCAGGCGGTGGCACAGCAACTCGAGGCGGCGCTCGTAAACAAGCAGCCTATCCCGCCGCTGACAGAGACGTTGGGGCCACTGACGCCCGAGCAGGCCTACGCGATTCAGACACGGTGGACCGAGCTCCGCGTCGCAGCGGGTGAACGCGTCATCGGACGCAAGATCGGCCTGACCAGTCGGGCAATGCAGGAGCAGCTTGGGGTGCGGGAGCCGGATTATGGCAGTCTCTGGGCATCCCGGTATTTTCCCGCAGCGGGCGGTCGCGTCGAGGTGCCTCGGGACCTTCTGATCCAGCCACGTCTGGAAGGGGAGATCGCGTTTCTTATCGGCCGCCGACTGCAGGGGCCTGGTGTTACCTTGCAGCAGGTTCTCGCGGCGACAGAAGCCGTGGCGCTCTCCGTCGAAATCGTCGATAGCCGCATCGAAGCCTGGAGGATCAAGCTGGCTGATACGATCGCTGATGATGCCTCGTTTGGCGCGTTCACGGTGGGTCCGTGGAGCCGTTCGCTCCTGCATGAGGATCTCCGGACAGTGGGCATGGTAATTCACAAGAACGGAGAACACGTGACGGAGGGGATCGGCGCCGCCGCACTGGGGCATCCGGCTCGATGCGTGGCCTGGCTTGCGAACAAGCTCGCAGAGTTCGGCGTTGCACTTGAGCCTGGGGATATTGTCCTATCCGGTTCGCTTGCACGTGCTGTGCCAGCTGAACAGGGCGACATCTTTGTGGTCGAACTCCACGGACAGCCGCCGTTGACGGTGCGCTTTGTCTGATCACGTGCGTGCGTGTGGGGGCTGACACCCGCTTTCGTCTGGAAGGAGTGGGCGGAAGAAGGCCACGTAGGTCTGCTCTTGGCTCCTCCAGCGCGTGAGCACGTTGGCGGTTGGTAGTTGCTCTAGTAGGCGTGGGAGCTCCTTGCGGCTGGACACGATGCCGCAGCGGGCATTTGTCCCAAACCATGGAGCGGGCTCTCCAAACGCAAACAGCGGCGTTGGCAACGGCCACGACCGTGTGGTTACAAGGTGCTCGTCTTCGGGGTGGGGGGCTTCAGGTGCATCCGCCGGGAGGACGACGACCTGAAGCCGGGTAATGGTGAAGGGTATGTCTCGCTCCACCACTGTCTCCGGGGGAAGCCAGGAGTAGAGATCGAGCGCTTTACGAGCGAACTCGGCGAGTCGCTGCCGAGCGGCACGCTGTTCAGCGGTAAGTCGCGGGTCACTTGGGTCTTCGAGGCCGAGCGCATAGACAGAAACGTGAGAGAGATGTCCTCCGGCATTGACGGTGAAAAATGTAGTCGGCGCGTCGTAAATACCCTCGAGCGGATAATCTGCGTCGCCTGCAAGGAGACCAGCTGCGGCTGCCTCACGGAGGAGGAGTTGTAGTCCTTGCTCCGTAATACGGCCCTGGAGGACGTTGGGGAGGGCGGGTGGCGGGTAAATGGTGATCTGAGGGCCGAGTGTGACAACTGTGCCATCCCCGTACACCGAGAGCTGCGGAAATTCGGTTGGTAAGCGGAATGGTGGGATAAACCCGCCACTCGTTTCGATGCGGAGGACGAGTTCGTCCGGGCCAGTTGGATGAGGGATCGGTGTTGGCTCGGGTGTCGGGGGAGGGACTCCAGGGACACAGGCTATAACAATCACAAGCGCCAGCGCAGCAAGTATTGCACGCTTGCCGTCTAATCCTTGCCCCTGTTGGATGTCCCGTCCTGGTGCTGGATACATGGGGGAACCTCCCAGCCTTGTTGACGTCTCTTCTGAGAAGAGACGTCGCTCCAGACCGCGAGGTTCCCGCAGCGACTATTCGGCCGCGACCAAGAGTTGTCTAGGAGCAGACTGGCGGCCCCTCAGCTCCTCAGTTTCGGGGGCAAAAGCAGCCGCTGCATGACTAAGGGACTGCGATTGCTCCTCGATGAGCCTGGCGAGCCGGGCAGTCTCGCGGGCGACCTCGCGGAGGATGTCACCCTCGCTCGCAAGTTGCTCTGCACGGATCACATTCGCTCGCAAATGGCCCTCAAGTTCTTGCCACTGGGCATGGACACTCTGCATCGTCGCCTGGAGTTCCTCAGCCGCTGCGGCGTGGTCACGGGTGACGGCGGACACGATCTCCAAGAGATGCGTGACTTGCCGGGCGGCTTGGCGTACTCGTGCTCCTTCCTGATCGATCGCAGCGACGGCCTCGACGAGTGCTCTGGCTCGCTCGACAATCTGGGTGACCGCTCGTTCAGCGTCACCCGCTAACTCGGAGCCATGCTCAGCTCGTTGAGCGCTCTGCCGCGCTGTGTGCGCTGCGCGACCGATCGACGCAGTAATTGCCCCGACCAGGTTGAGGATCTCGCTCGTCGCATGCTTGGCGCGTTCCGCGAGTTTACGCACCTCCTCGGCGACGACCGCGAATCCCTTCCCGGCCTCGCCGGCTCGCGCTGCCTCGATGGCAGCATTGAGGGCCAAGAGATTTGTCTGCTCCGCGATCTCCTCGATCGCTTGTCCCATCTTGCCGACCTCATCGGCGAGTGTCGTCAGTTGCTCCACCTGCTCAGCCAATTCGCGCATGTCTCGCGTGAGTGCTCGGAGTTCCGCAAGCGTTGCGGTCACCACGCGGCCTCCGTCCTCGGCGGTTTGCAGTGCGCTGTGTCCGTCTTCTGCGCCGCGCGTAGCCTGAGTGACAATAGCTTCTAAGCGGCTGGCCAGTTCCCCCATGGCCTCGTAGAGTTGCCGGGTGGCAGCTTCCTGTTGCCCAGCTCCACGCGCAATGTTTGCTCCTGCTAGGTTGATCTGCTCGTGCAGAGCGGCGACACGGTCGACAAGCTGCTGGTCGCGGTGACTGGTCGCAGCGAGGTCTTGATTTGCCGAGGCGATTGCCTCAGCGATCCGCTCAAGGTCTGAACTGGTTCGTGCGAGCGAATGACTTAAGGCTGCAGCGCTACCGCAACTGCCAGTGAGCGTGGTCACCGCCTCAGAAAGCCGACGACGCAGCTCGCCATGCTGATCGGTCAGGTCTTCCCGACTGTCCTGTACGGGGATGGCATCCAGATCAAGGCCGATTGAGTGGAGATAGTCGAGAAAGAACGCTTCGGCGACAGCTTGCATGTCGTAGTTGAATACGACGAAGAGCGCGCGTTCGGCCTGCGCGCGCAGGCGTGGACGAAAGCGAAATGCACGGCGCAGCTCGTCACAGACGAGATCGAAGTAGAGCGCGAAACTCCCAAGGTACCACTTCAGCGGAAGGTTGATACGGTTGTGTACGGCGCCAATCTGAAGGCGCATAGCGTAATACTCCGGGCCAAAGTTGCCACCCCGTGCAGCTTCCTCAAAGATCGACCGAAAGTAGGCTGCCTGCGTGCGCTCCAAGCCCTTGCGCAGCTCTTGGAGCGTGATGCCCTTACGGGGTGCGAATTGTTCAAAGAACCGGCGTGTCTCAGAAAAGGCGAACTGATGGTCGTAGAAGCGGCGCGCGATCCGCTCGGCGACCCGCTCTCCCCAGGGT
Source organism: Thermomicrobium sp. (assembly GCA_034435855.1). GTDB lineage: Bacteria > Chloroflexota > Chloroflexia > Thermomicrobiales > Thermomicrobiaceae > Thermomicrobium. The sequence continues at coordinate 8,081 of DAOTWO010000342.1, forward strand.
GCTAGCTTGGCCAGTACAGCAATGTCGGCAGGCGTCAAGCGGATAAATTCTCGGCGGAGATCTAGATTGCGATCGTTCACACGTAGCGCGTGTGCCAGGCTCCGTCCGGCTGAGACCCAACGCTCCTGAAATGAGACACCTTCCCCTAAGTTCATACCGTAGCTCCTTCCTTGTCTCATGGTGGGGATTCGGGCGTGCTCAGAGGGCCTGGTAT
>DAOTWO010000343.1:0-2238 GCA_034435855.1 Thermomicrobium sp.
GTTCAACCCCACCCTCCCACCGGCCGTAGAGGCAATCATCCTCCGGGCACTGGCAAAAGACCCACGGCAGCGCTTTCCGACAGCTGGTGCGCTTGCCCAGGCCCTGGCCCAGTGGCAGCACTATTCTCCAAGCAGCGCGATACCCTCTCCACGGACAGCTGGCGGTCTCTATCGTCCCCCTGCGAGCCGTAGTCGTACCCGCGGCGGTCCACCGCGAGCCACAACCTCTGCCACCGATATTGGATGCGCGACGTGGCTCGTGGGTAGTGCGATCCTCGCCGGTATTGTGGCACTGGTCGTTCTCGCGTTCCAGCTCGTCGACTTGCGCGCCCTCACCGGTACCAGTAGTCAGCCTGTACCTTCACCGACACTCGTCGCCGTGGTACCGAGTCCGACACCCGCTCCGTCGCCGACGCCAGAGGTGTCCCCAACAGTTGCCCCAACTCCGACACCTGAGCCGACGCCCAGCCCCTCACCGACGCCGGAAATGGCGCGGGTTCCCGACCTTGTGAACTCGACACTCCGGCAAGCGGAAGCTGCTGCTGCAGCTGGCGACTTCCAGCTCAGCATCGAGGAAGTCTTTGACAACGTCATCCCTGCTGGGGTCGTCGTACGCCAGGATCCTCCGGCTGGTCAACTCCTCGAGAAGGGAAGCACGATCCGAATTTGGGTGAGCAAAGGACCGGAGTGGATCACGTTGATCGGACTGGCGGGACGACCCTACACCGAAGTGCTTCAGCAGCTCCAAAACCTTCCGGTAACTGTGGAGAAGGTCGAAGAGGGGAGCCGCACCGTTCCCGAAGGCTACGTGATCCGCACTGAGCCAGCGGAGCAAGTTCGGAACGGCGGAACTGTCACCGTCTACGTAAGCGTCGGAGACCGCGTGCGGGTGCCGGACATGTATGGGAAGCCCTATCAGCAGGCTATCGTGACACTGCAGCAGGCCGGACTCGTCGTCCGAGATGTCATCCCCCAAACCTGCGACGAGATTCGGCGAGCGTTCCCGACCTTCGACTGCGAGCAGTTTCCCGATGGTGGTGTGGTGAGCGCGACGCTGCAATGGAACAGCTGGGTTCCTCGCGGCTCTCCGATTGACATTGCGTACTACCAGAAACAACCGTCACCCTAGTGGTCCGGATACCCCCAATGGGTCGGTTTCGATCCCTTGGCTGGCTGCTCATCGGCCTCATCGGTGGTCTCCTCTTCAGCAGTTTTGCAAGCAGCTACCAACCAAATGGGCATATTGTGGTGGGGGGAACCGGACGAACCTTAAGCGTCGTCTTCTTGCTCGGTGACCGCGAGATCATTGTCGGCGGCGGTTCTGTCCCCAATGACGTAGTGGAACTCGCCGATCGGTCGACTGTCCCTTGGCAGCGCCCGTATGAACTTTTGATCGTTCCGAGTTGGGATACCGAGCACGTACCGGGAGCATTGAGTCTCATCGAGCGCGGTGCAATTCGGTCGGTCGCAATTGTCGGACCAGTCAAGAGCGATCCAGTCTGGACAATCCTCGAGCGCCAGGCCGAGCTCCATCACACCGCCGTGCGTTTCCTCACGGCGCCCTCACGGCTCCTGCTTGACCAGAACACGACCCTTGAGTTCTTACCCAGCGAGGTTGGGTTGGTGGCCTGCCTGCGGTCAGGCTCGCTCGTGGTTGAAGTGCGTGATCAACGTGTAAGTGCACAACTCCCTGCCAACTGTGGCCAATCCGCAGCCGTGGTATCCCTGCGGCAATCATCACTGGCCGATGCACCACTCCTGATTCGGCCACGACCACGCCGCGCCCAAGAACTTGTCAACTCCGCTCGCTACGAGATTCAGCTTGACCGCGCTGAACGAGTGACCCTTCGGCTCGGTGCAAGCGAACTCCGCGTTCGGCGAGACAAGGTGGTTACCGCCCCGACCGCTGCTCCTGGTGGGACGCAGGGGCAGTGACGGTGTCAGTACGTGCCGAACGGTCTTGGTCGCCAACCGCTTCGGAGGCCCACTGCAAAGGTTCATGCGCCCGAGAGAGTGGAGAAAGCACGCGGAACACACTCGCGCAACTGCCACGGCCAGAGCTCTCGCAGCAGACTAAATGCTCACGCCCTGGCAGGGAGGCCCCTCCTCCCCCAGACGAGGTCATCACTCAACCTCACTCCGGAGGAATCTCTCGGAAGGCATACTCAATGCGAATCCCCCGCCGCGCCTGAATCATGCGGGCACCCCAGTACAGCAATGCTCCCACCACAAAGACGC
>DAOTWO010000344.1:0-23427 GCA_034435855.1 Thermomicrobium sp.
CGTCGGCGCCGACGCCGTGGGTAATGTCCATGATCCGCTGGACTGGATCCTCCCGCGTGGGGTTGATGGTGTGGGTGGCCCCAAACTCCTTGGCCTTCTCCAACTTCCAATCGACCAGATCGATCGCAATCACCTTCTCCGCTCCGGCCATGGCGGCACCCTGCACCGCGTTCATCCCGACACCGCCAGTGCCGAAGATTGCCACTGTCTCCCCGGGACGAACCCGGGCGCGGTTGACGGCGGCACCCCAGCCGGTGGGGACAGCACAGCCGACCAGACACGCCCGATCCAACGGGAGATCCGGATCGATCTTAATGACCGAGTCGACCGGGCAGACGGTGTACTCGCTAAACGCCGAAACGAGCGCAAACTGGGCGATATCCTGCCCGTCCTTGTGCAAGCGGAAGCTACCATCGAATTGGGCACCTTGTGTGAGGAGGATACCGCGATCGCAGAGGGCAGCGAGCCCGCTCAAGCACCAGCGGCACTTGCCACATGCTGGGATGTAGCAGAGGACGACATGGTCACCAGGCTTGAGGTCGGTGACACCGGGACCGACCTTCTCGATGATCCCTGCGCCTTCATGGCCCACGACCATTGGGAAACGTACCGGTGCTTCGCCTTTGGCGAAGTGCCAGTCGGAGTGACAGAGCCCGGTCGCCACCAGTTTGACTAGGCCCTCCCCTTCCTTCGGTTCGTCCAACTCAAGTGTCTCAACCGTAAACGATCGGGTCGGACCAAAGAAAACCGCTGCACGCGTCTTCATGGAACACCTTCCCTCTACCAGATACCATTTGCCTTTAGATCTGAAACAACATCTCTGGTGTGGTAGGGTAACAGGCGGTCTCAGCTCCTTCAACATTCCTGTTCACCATAGCCGAACACCTCGGCACGCAGATACTCACACTTTTCTGCTGGCGCTTGCAGTTCGTGCCAGGACCCCACAGCCGCCTCAGTTTGTTCAATTCTCCGGGATACATCGTGGTCACCGACATTCACCCGGGTCTTTCTGACTTCCTGGAGGCAAGGCCCCGGTTCCGTTCAGCACTGACACGAGTCGGTTATCCTATTCGGTCAGCGCCACCCTGGCGCAGGAGAGCAATAGACGAAAGGATGGAATCGTGTTCTATCGCAGTGACGTCGTCGGAAGCCTTCTCCGACCGTCCTATCTCGTTGAGGCCCGCCAGCAGTATGAGGCCGGACAACTCTCCGCCGCCGAGTTTAAGCGGATTGAGGACCGCGCAGTCGACGAAGCAATCCGCCTTCAAGAGGAAGCTGGTCTGGAGGTCGTGACCGACGGCGAACAGCGCCGTTATGCCTTCTTCCGGCATCTCGTCGAGGCGATGGAAGGCTTCGACAAATTCGGCGGCTGGGCCATTACCTTCCGCGACGAGCAGGGGAACGAGAATCACGTGCGGCGGCCGATCGTTGTCGACAACCTCCGTTGGCGCCGAAACATGTGCGCCGAGGAGTTTACGTACCTCCGTGCCCGCACGAACCGGGTGGCCAAAGTGACACTCATCAGCACGATGCAGGCCGCGGTGTACTGACTCAAGAACCGGTCGGTTGGTGCCTACCCGACGGTGGAAAGTTACCTCGCCGATGTGGTCGACATCACCCGCCGCGAGTTCGAAGAACTGATCCGGCTCGGCTGCACCTACATCCAAATTGACGCCCCACAGTACGCGGCGCTTTTGGATCCAAAGATCCGTGAAGGATACCGTATCCGCGGTATGGATCCGGATCGCATTGTCGATCAGACGATTGAGCTCGATAACGCCGTCCTTGACGGCTTCGATAAGCAGGGCATTGTCTTTGGGCTCCACATTTGCCGTGGCAACAACCAGAGCATGTTCTATGCCTCGGGTGGCTACGATCCAATTGCAGAAAAGGTATTCCGAAAGACCAAGTTTCACCGCTTCCTTTTGGAGTACGATGACGAGCGATCTGGCACCTTTGAGCCGCTGCGCTTTGTCCCCGAAGATCGCGTTGTCGTCCTGGGGCTTGTGACGACGAAGAAGATGCGCCTTGAGAGTCAAGACGAACTGGTTCGACGCATCATGGAGGCAGCCAAGTACGTCCCACTCGATCGGTTGGCATTGAGCCCACAGTGCGGCTTTGCCTCCACGTGGGAAGGAAATCGCATCACGCCAGAAGTGCAGCGGCAGAAGCTGGAGCTGGTAGCTCGTACCGCGAAGGCTGTGTGGGGCTAAACGCAGCGCCGCCCGTCCTGGTCAACGTGCCGGGCGGCGCATTGCTCACTATCCATCCTTTAGGCATCAACACTGTCCGTCAGTGCCCATTGCTGCGGCTCGCGTCGCGCCATACTGACATGTCCTGGCGATGCCACTCGGTGCTGTCAAGTACCGAACTGGATAACCTGCGAACGAGCCAGCGACCGACCCACGCCAACGTGACCGTGAGCGGAGCGAAAACGGCGACCCTCGCTGCCAGGTGACCAATCACTCTTGCAGCGTCCGCCAGCGCTTCGATTTCTTCCCGCCATCCGCCGCGCAATGCTTCAAGTGTTCGGCGAACCAAAGTCGCGCCAGTTTGCCTGAGGGTCAGACTGACCAACGCGTAGCGGATCCGCTCCTGGAGAGACCGTTGCTGCGCCTCCAGGCGCTCGAGCTGGTACCGGAGGCGCTGGAGTTCTTCCTCGACCTGGAGGACATCTTTCACCTTTTCGGCTCGCTGGAGCAAAGCCAATAAACGCTCCTCAGTCGCTCGCGCAGCACGCACGCGTGCCTCGAGATCAATCACCTCCGTTGTCATGTCTTGGCCACTCACAGATTCATGCTCAATTGCGGAAAGCCCTGGCAATTTCCGCAACTCCTCTAACACCTGCTGGAACTTCGTTGAGGGAACCGCAAGGACGACCTGCGCGGTCACCGATTGTCCGTGTTGCGCGACCTGTGCTTGGACCGTGTAACCACCGATCGCCCCCGCGATGCGCTGTGCCTCGCGAGCGGCAGACGCGGCATCCTGCACCAGGATACGCAGCTCCGCTCGAAGGGCGATGGAGCGTCCACTATCCGCAACAGGATACGACAGGCTCTCGATCCGTGCCGCATCGGTGATCGGGGATTCGTACACCATCGGTCGTGTCCCAGAGAACCGTCGCTCTCCCCGCCCGTACTGGTGACTGTCAGAGAAATCGTCACTCCAGTCAGGCGTGTCTGCGAACGCCGACCTCTCAAGCCTGGAACCGCCTCGCTCCGACAGAGACCACGGCAGTCGAATGACCAGCCCGTGCCGAACCCGTCCGAGCAGCACGGCGAGAACCGCCACCACAAGCGGCCCCAGGACGCTCCACCGTAACCGCCCCACCATCCAGCCACTCCTCTCTCGACTGTGCCCTCGGTCACGAGGAGGATACCAGGAAACACTAGCGGCGGAACAGGAGGTTTAGAAGCACGGTTAGAATGAGGCTCAAGACGAGCATCGTCATGAGCGGAATGTAGATCGTGAAGTTCCCACGCTGATACACGATGTCCCCAGGGAGACGTCCGAGGAACGGCACGCGACCAGCGAGGAGTAGGACAATACCGAATGCGACGAGCAGTAAGCCAAAGATAATGAGCATTCGCCCGAACGCCTGCAGCGATTCCATCGCCTCCGCGTCCCCCTCATGAACGGCGCTGTCCGAAAAGTTCACCGAGATGCGTCGCCAAGTCGAAGATCAGCATGAAGAGGAAGGGGACGAGCAAGACGAGCAGCACCATGAGGATCAGCTTGGCAACCTCCGCTGTACCCTCCATCGCTCCCTCCTCAAAGATTGTGCAAGGGGCAGCTCAGTTTGAGCTGCCCCTGGTCTTCACGCCACCACCTCGGCTTCGGCAAGGAGCGATCGCACTTCGAGATTCCCGTGCTCGTCGACATCCACAATGACGGTCTCACCGTCACGGATCTCGCCACGCAAGATCAGGTTCGCCAGCCGGTCCAGCAGCTCACGCTGGATAACGCGCTTCAGCGGCCGTGCTCCATACACCGGATCGTAGCCACGCTCGGCGAGCCACTCTTTCGCACGGAGTGTGACCTGGAGCGTGATATTCCGCTGCTTTAGGCGCTGTCGCACCTGTCGCAGCTGGATATCAACGATCTGCGAGAGCTGCTCGCGTGTCAGCGGGCGGAACATGATGATCTCGTCGATCCGGTTCAAGAACTCCGGCCGGAAGTGTGCCCGCACCGCTGCCATGACACGCTCATACGCTTCCTGCTCGCGATGTGGCAAGAGCGCCTGGATGTACTCTGAGCCCAAGTTGCTGGTCATGATGATGACCGTATTGCGGAAGTCGACCGTCCGCCCCTGTCCGTCGGTCAAACGCCCATCGTCCAGCACCTGGAGCAGGACATTAAAGACCTCGGGATGCGCCTTCTCAATCTCATCGAAGAGCACCACCGAGTACGGCCGCCGCCGTACGGCTTCCGTCAGTTGCCCACCTTCCTCATAGCCGACATAACCAGGCGGTGCACCGATCAGGCGCGAGACGGTATGGCGCTCCTGGTACTCAGACATATCGATCCGTACCATGGCGCGCTCGTCGTCGAACAGGAACTCAGCCAGCGCACGTGCGAGTTCTGTCTTGCCGACGCCGGTCGGGCCGAGGAAGATGAAGCTGCCGAGCGGCCGATTCGGATCCTGCAGCCCAGCGCGCGCTCGTCGGATGGCGTTTGAAACGGCACGCACCGCCTCATCCTGGCCAACGACCCGCTCGTGGAGTCGCTCTTCCATATGGACAAGCTTCTCCATCTCGCCTTCCATCAGCTTCGCGACCGGAATACCGGTCCACTTGCTGACGATCTCGGCGATATCATCGGCATCAACCTCTTCCTTGAGCAGACGGCCCTGACGCTGTACCTCAGCCAGTCGCCGCTCCTCCTCGCGCAGCTGGCGCTCCAGTTCCACGAGTCGCCCGTACTGCAGCTCCGATGCACGCGTGTAATCGGCGACACGCAACGCCTGCTCGATCTCGATCCGTGTCTGCTCAATCTGCTCCTTGAGCGCGTTGATCCGTTCGAGCGCCTGCCGCTCCTGCTCCCACTGCGAGCGAAGTACCTGCTCCTGCTCGCGCAGGTTGGCAAGTTCTCGTTCGAGTTCTGCCAAACGCTGTCGCGAAGCCTCGTCCCGCTCCTTCCGCAGCGCTTCGCGCTCGATTTCGAGCTGAGTGATCCGGCGGGTGAGTTCGTCGAGCTCCGCCGGCATACTCGTGATCTCCATGCGCAGTCGGGCTGCCGCCTCGTCAACCAGGTCGATCGCCTTGTCAGGCAAGAAGCGGTTCGTAATGTACCGATGTGAAAGCACTGCTGCCGCCACGAGCGCTGAATCAAGGATCCGCACCTTATGGTGGAGCTCGTAGCGCTCACGCAGCCCTCGGAGGATACTGATCGTGTCTTCCACCGACGGCTCATCGACAGACACCGGCTGGAAGCGACGCTCCAGAGCCGGGTCCTTCTCGATATGCTTGCGATACTCGTCAAGCGTCGTGGCGCCGATCGCGTGGAGTTCGCCACGTGCCAGCATCGGCTTCAGCATGTTGGCTGCATCCATTGCCCCCTCAGCCGCCCCAGCGCCAACCACCGTATGTACTTCATCGATGAAGACGATGATCTCACCCTCCGCGGCCCGGATCTCGTCGAGGACAGCCTTCAAACGCTCCTCAAATTCGCCGCGGTACTTCGCACCAGCGACCATCGCTGCCAGATCCAGCTGCACAATCCGCTTCTCGCGCAGCCCCTCCGGCACATCACCGCGAACGATCCGCTGTGCGAGACCCTCGACGATTGCCGTCTTCCCAACTCCTGGCTCGCCGATCAATACCGGGTTGTTCTTTGTGCGCCGCAAAAGCACCTGGATGACACGACGGATCTCATCGTCGCGCCCGATCACCGGATCGAGCTTGCCCTGGCGAGCTAGGGCGGTGAGATCGCGACCATAGCGCTCGAGCGCTTGATAGGTTGACTCTGGGGTCGGTGACGTGACGCGCTGGGCACCGCGGATCTGGCTCAGTGCGCTCAACACGCGCTCTCGCTGGACACCGAAACGAGCAAGCGCCTGAACCGCTGGCGAGCGAGGCACTGCCTCCAACGCGGCAAGGAAGAGATGTTCCGTGCTAATGTACTCGTCACCGAAATTCTGCGCCTCGACCTGCGCACGCTCCAACGCACGCCGCAGTCCCGGTGCGATCGTTGGTTCCGCGGCATACTGCAAACGCGGCAATGTCTCGAGCACCCGCTCTAATTCGTGCGCGACACGCCGCGGGTCGAGCTGCAAACGCAGCAACACCTGCGGGACAACTCCATCGCTCTGGGTCACGAGCGCGTAGAGCAGGTGCTCCACATCAATTTGGCTATGCTGCCGTTCCGTCGCCAAACGTTGAGCGACGAGAAGCGCTTCCTGTGCCTTCTCGGTAAACTGCGGTCGCCCCATCATTTCCCATCCTACGTATCGACGTTCTCTGATGAGACAGGAGGAGTGCAGCTCATCACGACTCTTGCGACGCTCCCAGCATGCCAAGCATCATATCGATATCAGCGACGACCGAGTCGAAGATCCGGTCGTACTGCTCGGAGATTGCCAGGCAGCGTTCCCGTAACCGCCGCAGCTGCTCTGTCAGCACCAACGCTAGCTGGACCCCGGAGAGATTGATCCCACGCTCCTCAACGAGGTACTTGACCTGGCGCAGACGTTCCAAATCCTCCGCCGAATAAAGACGGAGATTTCCACGCGTGCGCGATGGGGTCACAAAGCCCTCGCGCTCGTACTTGCGCAGCGTCTGCGGGTGGAGCTCAAGCAGCCGTGCAGCAACACTGATCACATACAGCGGTTCGGATCGGCGCATCCTAACCTCCTGAGCGCTTCTCCTCCTGCACTCGCCCGGAGTATACCACCTGATATGACTCGTATCAAGGAAGCGACAGCGGCGACCCGTCGTTTCCGCGAGGTGTCATCGCCGTCCAGGGCGGTGCGAACTCGCTCAGGGCGGCCTGGATAACCGGTACCTTCCCGAAACTTAACTGCGCCACCGTCAACAATGTCCGTGCATCGCGGACACGGCCCACTCTGCGATAGGCTCTCGCCGCCGCAACCACACCCAGCGGGGACAGTGTCCAGAACTCCGGTGTCCGGGTAAGGTCGAACGCTGGATTGAGTCGTAAAGCATTTACAAACTCTTCCTCAGCCACCGCGATATCGCCACGTCGCCCTGCACGAACGCCACGTTGTGCAACAGCCACTGCAGGGTCGAACGAGACGAGAGCCGCTCCTCGCGCTGGTTCGACCGCACTCATTTGTCCCCGCAGGGCGCGAGCTGTCCCGCCACGTCCATTTCCTGACCGCGGCCGACTGGCATGTCGAGCGACGCGAGGGGAGTGCAGCTGGCGCGCTCGCGCTGCAGTTGGGGACGAGCGGCGAGCCACCACCATAGCCGCAAGGACTGGGAGACTCATCAACAAGACACCGGTCACTGCAGCCGCAGTCAGTGCCGAGGCAGGCCAAATCCAGAGCTGCGTGGGCCGTGAGTCCGACGTTGGGACGTGCACCATCAGCACTCGCGGTTCCATCGCATCCGCTCTCTCAGCTGTGGCCGTCCTGGCTACTCCAAGAGTTCGCTCGTTTGCTGGCTCGTTCCCGATCCCCCCACTTGCCAGCTGGTCAAAGGCATAGTCGAGCAGTTGAACCGCATCGTTGTACCAGGCCTCACGGGTGCTACCCAGAATCACGACGATGACGGTATGCCCATCACGTTCTGCTGCCTCAATGAGGGAATACCCAGCTGCGTCAGTGATACCCGTCTTCCCGCCAATCAACCCAGGGTATTGCCCGACAAGTCGGTTGGTCGTCTCGACCACATAGGGTCCGTTTGAATAGGACGGTGTCTGCAAAATCCGCCGCAGCTCAGGGCGTTGCAGCACCGCACGCGTGAGCGTCGCTAGATCCCGTGCAGTGCTGACGTGCCCCTCCTCATCAAGGCCGTGAGGGTTGCGAAATGTTGTCCGCTGCATGCCGAGCCGCTGCGCGACGAGGTTCATCTGCCGGACAAACCGTTCGACCGAGGCTTCCGGGCTCTCCCCGGGCAGGGCACTCAAGTTGCGCGCAATCACCATGGCGGCGTCATTGCCCGAGGCAAGCAAGAGGCCATACAGGGCCGTTTCAAGGGTGAGCTCGTCACCAGGCCGGAGCCCCATCGATGCTTCACCGACGAGATCCTGGGGCTGGACATGCAGCACCGCATCAAGCGGGGCAAGATCAACGGCGGTCAGCGCTGTCGCCAGCTTGGTCAGACTGGCTGGAGCACGCGGGACATCGGCGGCCTTCGCGTACAACACTCGCCCCGTCTCTCCATCGAGCGCGATCGCAGATGCCGCCACCAGCTGTGGCTCTCCGATTGCCGCCTGGGCCCCGGCAACTGGAATGATCAACCAGCAGGACAGCATGGCAACCACGAAGCATGCGCGTACCCCCACCAACGCACTCCTCCGCGTCAGGAATCACTCTCCGTCGCTCTGACTACTGGGCACATCCTAGCAGCCCGAGGGTGTACGGACAAGGGATCTTCTGACGAGTAGCAGCCTCCGCTCACCCGTGTTAGCATCATCCTCAACGGAATTGGAGGCGACCGATGGCCGACTTCCCTGGGAAAGGCAAAGTCGCAGTTCTACGAACGACACCGGAAACGGTTCTCGCTGACATCGGGCGGGCAATGGTGATGGCGGGATACCGTGAGGCCCTGCCCCGCGACCGCGAGACGATTCTGAAGATCAACATCACCTGGGATACGTGGTATCCAGGCTGCTCGACAACTCCGTGGCAACTCGAAGGAGTCATCCGGCGCCTGAAAGCGGACGGTTACGGTCATCTCATTGCGGCCCACAACCGCACGGTTGTCGTCGATGCGTATAAAGGTGAGCGCAATAATAAGCACAAGTATGTTGTAGATAAGTACGGAGTGGAGAATATCCACCTCTACGAGCCACACGTCGAGTGGGTACCATACGAGCCAAAGGGCGAGCTCCTTGTCCTCCACACGATCTTCCCAGAGGGAATCCGCATTCCCAAACTGTTCATCGGTCGCAACATTATTCACCTACCGACAGTCAAGACTCACGTGTTCACCACAATAACTGGCGCGATGAAGAACGCGTTCGGTGGGCTTCTGAACGAGCGGCGCCACTGGACACATGCCGTTATCCACGAGACGCTGGTTGATCTCCTGACGATTCAGCAAGAGATCCATCCGGGCATCTTTGCGGTCATGGATGGAACTTTTGCTGGTGATGGCCCTGGACCACGCGCCATGCGGCCGCATGAGAAAGACATCATCTTAGCCAGTGCTGATCAGGTCGCGATCGACGCTATGAGCGCCAAACTCCAGGGGTTCGACCCGCTCTCGATTCCGTTTATCAGGATCGCCCACGAACGTGGGCTGGGGGTTGGTGACCCACGCGAAATCGAGGTTGTTGGCGAGGACATCTCCAATGAGTCCTGGGGGTTCGTCGCTGGAGACACGTTTGCAAGTCGTGGACAAAAGCTCATCTACCACGGTCCTCTCAAGCCATTCGAGAACCTGCTTTTGCGCTCCCCGCTTGTTCCCTGGTCGTACGTCGCGTCGAACGTCTATCACAATGTTTATTGGTATCCAGTGCATGGCAGACGACGCGTCAAGCAAGCTCTACAGACGAAGTGGGGGCAGCTGTTCCTGAGTTACGATGACGGGAAGGTCGTGCTCCCTGGTCCGGATCCGGTGGGAACTGCTTTCGTCCTGGGGAGCCTTGGCGCGCTCGTCGTGGGGTCGATCAGCGCCCTCCGCTGGTTCCGCAACCGTCGCTAGGTCGATCGAGTACCGGGAGGCCGAGCACCCGTGCCGCAGCAGCCACACGCTCTGGTGGGCCCACCGGCACGAGGGCGAGCGAACCATTGTTCAGACGCACGATCTGGACAACGATCTGGAATCCGACTTTGGCAATTCCCCGCGCTGAAGCAACGTTCGGCGCGTCATAGCCGATCCAGAAACGTTCTCCGTCTTTCTCCATTCCCAGGACGGCCCGGAGCAAACGTGGATAGATACCTCGCCCTCGCCAGTCAGGGTGCGTGAAGAAGTCCCAAAGGTAGCGGTCACCGGGAGACAGCACGAGTGAGAGACCGAGTGCGCCGATCTCCGCCGTGCGTGTCGCGACCCAGCCGTACGCGACGGCCTTGCCGTTGAAGAGCGCAACGTATGGTCGGTGGCCATTTCGGCGCCGATCCTGGAGTTCGCTTGCCTCCGAATCGGTGAGAGATTGGAGGAGTTCATCCGCGGCGTCTGGAATGACTTCCCAACCGGGGAGAGGACTGAACAGTGAAAGCGGATCACCATGCCACCACGCGCAAAACGGCCCCAAAACTGTCATAGACAAACTCACTGCTCAGCTCGACTGAACCGTGGAAGGTTCCCGGACGACGTTGCGGTCACGCAAGCGCTCGCGATACAGCCCCCGGTACTCCTCTGGCAACAACTGCGCGATCGCCAGCATCACATCGTCCGCGATCTCCTCTGGGGATCGCTCCCGACCCTCTGGGGTTCGGAGCATGACGGTCATGGGTGCCCCGATCCGTACCGTCACGCGTGGCCAGCCACGCAAGGGCTTTCGTCCCTTCGCGCCATTGAACGGCAAGACTTCAGTTCCCCAAATCGCGACGGGCAGGACCGGCACGAACGGGTTGCGGCGGATCAAAAGACCCACCCCTGGATGAGGCGGCTGGAGTTCACCGGTGATGCTTCGCGTCCCTTCAGGAAAGATTCCCACCAGCATCCCCTCGTGCAGGAGCCGCTCTGCGTGACGCAAAGCCTGTCGATCCGGTCTCCCACGATCCACAGGGAACGCCCCCGACTGCCGCACGAACCACCGGACGACGGGCACAGCGAAGAGCTCCTTCTTTGCCATGAACAGGACTGGACGCGTGAACGCAGCAATGATGAGGACAGGATCCGCATTGTGGAGATGGTTGGCCGCAACGATCGCTGGCCCGATCCGTGGCACATGTTGGAGTCCCTCAATCCGAAAGCGGATCAGAAGTCGCAACAATGGCACAACAAAAAGTCGTGCCGTGAGAAAGATAAGCGTCTTAATTTTGCGTCGTCGTGACAGACGCCACGCTGTGGGAATCTGCTCCATGCTCGGTACACTCACATCGCTCTCGGACAATGGCAAGAATCGCCTCGACAACTTCCTCAATCGACCGGTTGTCTGTATCGATGATAATCGCATCGTCAGCTGGACGCATCGGCGCGACGGCACGCGTCGCGTCCCGACGATCACGCTCGGCCAGCTCAGCGATAAGCTCGTCGAGCGACTGCACGATACCACGCTTGGCAAGATCCCGTTGCCGACGCCGAGCTCGTTCCTCAAGAGAGGCGTGGAGCCAGATTTTCACCGGTGCATCGGGCATGACTACCGTACCGATGTCACGTCCAGCCATGACTACGCGACCGTTCCGCGCGAGTTCCCGCTGGAGACGAAGGAGCGCTTGCCGCACCGGTGGGTGAGCAGAAACCAGCGACGCCAGACGATCGATCTCGGGTGATCGAATCGCCCAGGTGACATCACGCCCATCGAGCCACACGTCGTAGAGTCGGCCATCATCGACCGATGGCGGACCGACCCGCAGAGACAGTGTTTGCGCGAGTTGAGCAAGTCGCTCGGCGTCGTCCGGCAGAATCCCTTGTTCCGATGCGACGAGTGCGAGCGTCCGGTAGACGACACCCGTGTCGAAATACAGCGCGCCCAGCCGTCGCGCGACCTCAGCGCCGACGGTGCTCTTTCCTGATCCGGCCGGACCGTCGATCGCCACCACGAACTGGCATTCTTTCCCGACCACGACGCTCCCGATCCCTTCGCACCTGCTCACTCGGAGTTTCGGGTAAGCCGACCGCGCGGCGCAAGGCCGCAAGCTCGCCCGGCGTCAGGTCACGCCACTGGCCTGGCGGCAAGTCACCAAGACGGAGCGGGCCAACGCGCACCCGATGCAGCCGCAAGACGGGATATCCCACTCGCTCGAAGACGCGCCGGATAATCCGATTTCGGCCCTCGTGAATCACCACACGATAGACTGTACCCTCGGGTTCGGTACGAATCGCCTCCAGTCGTCGGATCGCCACCGGGCGCCCGTCCACCGGCACCCCCCGACGCAACGCTTCCTCAACGTCGGCCGGGGGAAATCCGTCGACAAGTACTTCGTACTCCTTCTCCAGCTCGTACCGAGGATGCGTGATGCGATAAATCAGGTCCCCGTCATTCGTGAGCAGCAGTAACCCGGAAGAATCTCGGTCTAAGCGTCCCACGGGGACCACGCGCTCTGGCACTTGGACGAGATCAAGAACCGTCTTCCGCCCAAATTCGTCCGCAGTGGTCGTGATGTATCCAACCGGCTTGTGCAGCATGATGTACCGCCGTGGCTCTGGCCGAAGCGGCTTGCCGTCAACCCGGATCTCTTGTCGCTGCGGATCGACCTTGGTCCCGAGCTCCCGCACGACCACGCCGTCGACTGTGACGCGGCCGGCGCGAATCAACTCTTCTGCTTTCCGCCGCGAGGCGACACCGTGTGCGGCCAGAACGCGTTGCAATCGCTGCTCACCCATCGCTCACGCTCGCTCGCTCATCGGTCCCAAGCCGAGCTGGTCAACGCGAACCAGCGGTACAGTGACCAGGTCGACGATTCCAATGCGCAATCGTACCGTACCGACCGTTCCCCACGCAGCGGGACGATAGGTGACGTCGAGTTCAACTTCCTGAGCACGGTCAGCCGGAACGACAACAGTCGGCGTGAGTGCCGGAACGATGCGGAATCTCCGCAGCACCGCAAGCTCAGGGAAAGTGCTCCCATCGAGCGTCAGCCAACGATAGTGCTGATCGAGCCAGCTGAGCAGCACATGCGCATCTCGGTAACGGTCCTGGCTTCCGAGAATCACAAGCACCACGATGTCATGACCGCGGCGAACGGCAGCGACAAGGCATTGCCCCGCCGCCGGACTCGTACCGGTCTTTACGCCGATCACGTCGGACGCAGTCAAAAGCTGGTTCGTATTGGTCAGCGTGACCTTTCTTGCCTGCGGACCGTCGATTTCGACCTCGATGGACGGAACTGCGACGAGATCTGCAAGCAACGGGTCGGACAGGAGATGCATGGCAGCGATCGCCAGGTCACGGGCAGTCGCCACTTGCCCAGGAACATCGCGGCCGTCTGGAGTGAGAAAGTATGAGGAACGAAGCCCGATACGACGCGCTTCCTCGTTCATCGCAGCCACGAACGCCGCTTGAGGAGTCTCCCCACCCGTCGCGACCCGCTCACCGCCAGCACGCGCCAACGCCAGCGCTGCGTCGCCGGCTGAGGCGACCAGGAGTGCGGCAAGCAGGTCGCGAACTCGAAGTCGATCACCGACTTGAAGACCAGCATTCGAGTAAATCGCTGGATCCACAAGGTCACTCGGCTCGATCATCACCCACTCATCCGGAGCAAGCACGCGCCGTGCAGTCAGCGCGGTGATGATCTTCGTTGTACTTGCCGGTGGAAGCGGTACGTCTGCGTTGTCCGACCACAACGCTCCTCCCGCTGTGATATCGACAACGAAGGTGGCACGGGCTGTGACTTCAGGGGTATCGGTCAGCTGTGTTCCGGTATTCTCTGCGACATCCACCGATCTCTCGGGAGCAGCAGTCACGTCGGGAGTGGCCCACGCGACGAGCGCCAAGGCGAGCACGGTGGAGAGCATCACACAGCTCACCGCTTGGCAAGCACGCCGCTCCCGAGGATACTCTTCCGGCCAGGTATGGTCGCGACGGAGGAGGCGAGGGTGGAAACGAAAAGGTCGGTGCAGTTGAGAGCAAGCGCAGAGAACGCGGTCGAATATCTGCCAGTGGAAAGTCGCGAGGCGATTGCCGAACGCTTGGGCGTACCACCAGAAGTGATCGCCAAGTTGGACGCCAATGAGAATCCCTACGGGCCACCACCTTCTGTCATCACAACGTTGGCCTCGCTCACCGACCTGCATCTTTACCCCGATCCTGACCAGCGACGCGCACGGGCCGCACTCGCAGCCTACACCGGAGCTCCGGTCGAGCGCATTGTGCTCGGCAATGGGTCAGACGAACTGATCGATCTCCTCTTGCTGGTGACAATCGAACCTGGCGACGAGGTTATCGTTCCTGTGCCAAGCTTCGGTGTCTATCTGTCTCGACCGCCACTGTTTGGTGCCCGCGTCGTGACGGTGCCGCGTCTGCCGAACTTCGATCTCGACGTTGACGCAATTGAAGCAATGGTTTCCTCCCGGACCAAGCTTCTTTTCCTTGCCTCGCCGAATAATCCGACCGGCAACCTCGTGACACCGCAGCAACTCACTCGGATCCTCCGCACAGGGACACTCGTCGTCTTAGATGAAGCGTATTACGAGTTTGCCGGCCAGACACTGCAACGGTTCGCCGACGAATTCGACAATCTCGTCATCTTACGGACCTTTAGTAAGTGGGCAGGTCTGGCTGGTTTGCGGATCGGGTACGGCATCTTTCCGCTTCGCCTCGCGTCAGCGCTGTGGCGGGTCAAGCAACCATTCAATGTGAGCGTCGCTGCGCAGGCAGCAGTCGTGGCTGCGCTGGAGGACCGCTCCTGGCTGATGCAGCGAGTGATGCAGATCCGTCTCGAGCGTGGCCGGCTGTATCGCGCACTGCGACGGTACCCGTTCCTGACACCGTTCCCCTCCCACGGAAATTTCATCCTCTGCCGCATCCACGACGGGCGCGCACACGAGCTTCATGCGCATCTACTCCGCTCGGCAATCGTCGTGCGTCGTTACGACGACGAGTGGCTTCGCGATTATCTCCGCATCACGGTCGGTACCCCTGAGCAGACTGATCGCATCCTGGCTGCGCTCGACGAATTCCGCTGAAAGGTGGGAGGAACGAACGTATGACCGAACAGCGACGAGCGAGTGTCGAGCGCACAACTGCAGAGACTGCCGTTGCGCTGGAACTGACTGTCGATGGGACAGGGCACGCCAGTGTCGAGACCGGAATTGGCGCTCTTGACCACTTTCTAACGCTCTTCGCGCGACATGGTCGCTTCGATCTCACGGTTCGTGCGCGTGGTGACTTGCACGTAGATGCACACCACACCGTCGAGGACGTCGCAATTTGCCTTGGCCAAGCACTGCGCCGGGCCCTTGGCGACTGGCGTGGCGTGCGACGCATGGGAGACGCTGCTGTGCCCATGGACGAGGCGCTTGCGCACATCGCCATCGACCTCAGTGGCCGCGGCATCTTTATCCACCGCGACCCCTTTCCCGCCGGCGCCGTCGGACAGCTCGAGTGTGACCTCGTGCGCCATTTTTTGGAGACGCTGGCCCGCGAGGCCCATATCACGATCCATCTAGTGAAACTCTACGGGCAGAACGCACACCATCAGATCGAGGCTGTCTTCAAGGCGCTCGCGCGTGCACTCGACCTCGCCACCGAACTGGATCCGCGCATTGCCGGGCAGGTTCCGAGCACGAAGGAACACTTAGAAATCGAAAGTTAACGAAGTCAATCGAGACGGAGTGCGCGTCGCTGTGCCACCATCAACTCGCTAATTCCTCGCTCGGCAAGTTCCAGCAGCTGATCGAGACGCTCCCGGCCGAACGGCTGCCCTTCTGCGGTGCCTTGCAACTCGACAAACTCGCCGCGATCCGTCATCACGACGTTCATGTCCACTTCGGCGCAGCTATCCTCGGCATACTCGAGGTCGAGCCGCGGCTCGCCTCCCACAATCCCAACGCTGACCGCCGCAACTTGTCGGACGATCGGTAGTACTGGCAGATGCGCCGCACGGACAAGCCGGTCCAGCGCGAGATACAACGCCACCCACCCTCCGGTAATGGCGGCCGTCCGTGTCCCACCATCAGCCCGAATGACATCGCAGTCAATAATAATCGTCCGCTCGCCGAGCGCCGTAAGATCCACCGCTGCACGCAGAGAGCGTCCGATCAATCGCTGGATCTCAGCGGTCCGACCGCCCGGACCGGCCCGCTCGCGTGGAATTCGTTCGCGTCCGCTTCGCGGCAGCATTCCATACTCAGCGGTGATCCAGCCCTGGCCGCTCCCCACCAGAAAACCTGGGACACGCTCCTCAACCGTCGCGGCACAGAGCACATGCGTGCCGCCAAGCATGATCAGCGCCGAACCCTCGGCATACGGAATGTAGTCCGGTACGATCTCCACCGGCCGGAGCTCGTCGTTCGCGCGACCTTGCCGGACAGGCGTTTCTGCCTCGTTCACTGCTGCCCCTCTCCTGAGCCGAAGCTCTGGGACGAATTCTGGCGGCGTGCGCGGATGACCGCCAAGCGTTCCCGCAACCGGGATTCCCAACCACGCTCCGTCGGCTCGTAGTAGCGACGACCACGCAGACGCGGCGGCAAGTATTCTTGCCGCCCGATCGCATCCGGCTCGTCATGGGGATACTGGTAGCCTGCTCCCCATCCAAGTTCCCGCAGGAGTTTTGTCGGCGCATTCCGCAGGTGGAGCGGCACAGGATCGTTCCGTGTCTCGGCGACATCCCGGCAGGCCGCCTCATACGCGCGGTACACTGCGTTGCTCTTCGGGGCGAGCGCCAGATAAACCGCCGCTTCAGCGAGCGCCAAGGCACCCTCTGGCATCCCGACAAAGTGCACTGCCTGCTGGGCTGCAACAGCAACCACAAGTGCCTGTGGATCTGCGAGCCCGACGTCCTCACTCGCCGCGCGCACAAGGCGGCGCGCGATATACAGGGGATCCTCACCGTTTTCGAGCATTCGGGCAAGCCAGTACAAGGCTGCGTCTGGATCCGAACCGCGGATCGACTTGTGCAGAGCTGAGATTGCATCGTAGTGGGCGTCTCCCGCGCGATCATACACGCTCGCTCGCCGCATTGCGGCACGACGGACGATGTCAGGAGTGATGATCCCATTCCGTGCCCCAGCAGCCGCCAGTTCGAGCGTGTTGAGTGCCATCCGCGCGTCACCGTTCGCCAAATTGACAAGGAGCTCCAGAGCCGCCGGTTCGATACGAAGATTTAATCCTCCAAGACCACGCTCATGATCAGCCAACGCTCGTTCCACAAGTGTCCGAATGGCCTCGTCCGAGAGCGGCTCGAGCACGACGACACGACAACGCGAGAGAAGTGGTGCATTCACTTCGAACGATGGATTCTCCGTTGTCGCGCCGATAAGCACGATCGTACCGTCTTCCACAGCCGGCAAGAGTCCGTCTTGCTGTGCCCGATTGAAACGATGGATTTCGTCAATGAAGACGATCGTTCGTTGGCCGTGGCGAGCCAGTCGCTCGCTCGCTTCTTGGACAGCTCGACGAACATCAGCGACCGTCGCACTGACAGCTGAAAGCGAGACCACCCACGCCCGTGTCTGCTCCGCGATGATGCGCGCGAGCGTCGTCTTCCCGCAGCCGGGTGGACCCCAGAGGATGAGCGAGACAAGGCGATCCTGCTCGATCATTGTGCGCAGCAAGGATCCCGGACCAACCAGGTGCTCTTGCCCCACGAACTCATCCAGTGAGCGTGGGCGCATCCGCTCTGCAAGCGGAGCAACCTGTCGCAGTTGTTCGCGCCGGTGCGCCTCGAAGAGGCTTTCCATCTTCCTTGCCCACTCGCTAATTTGGTTGAGCCCATTCAGAACCCGGGGCTCCCAACTCCTCGATCTGCCGCTCTAACTCCGCGAGTTCCTGCTCGATATCCGCTGGTGAACTGATCCCACGTGCTCGAAGTTCCTGAACCAGCGTCCATAGGTCCTCGTAATCCGGTTCTGCAACGAGTTGTTCCTGGAGATCCGCAAGCGACGCCAGTCCACGCTCCTCGAGCTCCTCGAGGAGTTCCTCGAGGGCATCCATTCGCATCAACAGCTCGTACACTTCCGCCTCGTCCGCACTGCTCACAATCCACCTCGCGTTTGCAGTGTTCCCCACACAATGACGACCACAGCGAACGCGGCCATCGTGCCGTACTCGAGAACGGTACGCCAGGTCAGCGTTCGCTCACTTCGCGCGAGCACCAAACCCGCCAAAAAATGGAAGACAGCCAGGAGCGTTGCTCCACCCAACCACCCTGTTGCCGGCCAGTAATTGAGCACCCACGTTGTTTCAGCTAATACAAGCCCACCCACCACAGCGTAGAGGACGCGTCGGTCTAGCTGGACGTCTTCTCCTTCCGTCAATTGAAGCAAGAAGATCCCAGCGAGCAGGAAGATCGCGGTGGCAGAGTACAGGCTCCGCAATTTGTGCACGTAGACCATCGCGAAGGCGACGAACGCAAGCCCGTACAGTAGGACGGTATGGGCTACACGTCCGACTATCCGTGTCCTCGACTCGGCACTATAGAGAGCCAGTCGAGCCAGCTGCCCGACCAGAAGTGCAATGAAGCCAAACAATACCACCGCCATTCCGGCCAACGCAGTGTTATAGGCACACAAGAGTAAAGAGCCTGCAGCCAGCGTTCCGAACGGAAGTACCCACCCCGTTGGCCACTCTGGTACGGGGTCATAGCGTATTGCCCGTCGTGATGCGGTCGCAGCCGCGACCTGCGGAATTCGATCCAACACTTGGAAGACAACTGCTCCAAGAACACACACCGCCAGGGCGACGAGCCAGAACGTGCGGCCCTCAGGAGTCAGCAGCGGCACCGCACCGATTGGTGGCCGTTCCCTCGCCGCCAGGAACGCCAGCCCAGCGAGGAGTGCAGCGCCGAGAAGGCTACCCGCGATCATGCGAGTGACAAGCGGGCGCATCACCATCGGTGGCCGTCCGAACCGAGTATCACATGCTTCTCACCACTCAGCACCATTTCCGACTGGCTGACTGTCGGACGAATTTTGTGGGGTTGTCCATCCAACAACTCCAGAATCGCTGTTATTGCTGGCACGGCCTCCTCATCGATCCGCGGTACAGGAAGCGGTACGCTTCCGTTGGCTGCCCGGCTCAACACGTCTCGCAGTTCAGCGCTGCTCCGAATCCAGCGTGCCACACCCGCCCGCTCCATGGTGAGCGCATTGAAGACCCCATGCCCGGTTATCGGTCGATACATGATGATTGGAAGCCGGCTCGCAATTGCCTCAAGGCAGGTTAAACCACCTGCATTCTGTACAAGACAGTCCGCAGCAGCCATCAACGCGGGAAGTTCGTCCGTCCAGCCAAGAATCCAGACCGCCGGGTGACCGGCATACTCTTTTTGCAGCCGCGTCGCCAACTCGCGGTTTCGCCCGCAGACGACTACGGTACGCACACCGCAGGCCACCACATCGCGGACAATAAGCTCGACACGCCCGATGCCCCACGCGCCAGCGACGATGAGTGCGACAAACTCCTTCGGTGCAAACCCGTATCGCTGCCGTAACAACTCGCGGTCCCGGGGCTCCAGAAACGCGGAGCGCACCAATGGCCGCATGATCCGAACACTTCCAGTCGCTTCGTCGATCTGAGCGGCTGATACCCGAGAAGGAACGAGGTGAAGGTCTATGCCCGGCGCAGTCCACAACCGGTGGACACCATAATCGGTGATGACTGCAACCGCGGGAATCTGCAGTATTCCTTTTCGACGAAGAACACCGAGCGCTTGAGTGACCAGTGGATAGGTCGAAATCACAAGCTGTGGCTGTAAGAGGTCGACCAATGTCCGGAAGGCTTCCCCGCTCATTGTCGCGTAGATTCGCCGCCACATCTTCGCGAAGAGGCGACGGTGCGACGACCAGAATTCCCAATCATAGAGCCACGGGGTATACCGAAGTTGCACCGGGTACGACCACGCAAAATAACGGCTGAGTAACGGGGTAGCGGAGGCAAATCCGTCAAGTACTGCAACACTGTATCCGGCCTGCTCGAGTTCTGCACGGAGCACCGCCGCTGCAGCATTGTGTCCGCCGCCAATCGACGCCGAGAGGATAAGCACTCGCGGACCTTGGCCAGACAACTGCAACGTGGCAGCCATGCGGCGCAGCGCGCGATGGTGCTGGCGCAGTCGTGTCGCGCCGCTTGCGGCCAGTACCCCGGCCGCTCCCATTAAGAGAATTAACTCCCCGAGGACCATCGCCAACACCACCCCTCACCACTTCGCATCGCGGCCACTCGACCGAGGGCAGTCTGGCCACATGGCTCGGCAACGTCAAGAGATCAGCGATGGTCTTCCTGTAACACTCGCTCGATCAACTCTGGCGGCAGTGCTCCATGCCGGAAAACGCGAAGTGTCCCCTGCTCCAACGCCACAACTGTCGACGAAACTCCACCGGGAGTCTGTCCCCCATCGACATAGAGATCGACCGCGTCGCCGAGCGCTGCGATTGCAACGTCGACCGTGCATGCTTCTCGTTCGCCAGAGCGGTTCGCCGAGGTCGTCGCGACTGCCCCGTCAGCAGCGCGAATAATTGCCAACGCTACGGGATGATCCGGCATGCGGAGACCGACCGCCCCAGTGTCACGGACGATTTCTCTTGGTAACCACGACTGTGCTGGGACAACAATTGTGAGCGCTCCTGGCCAAAAGCGGCGTGCGAGCAGCCGCACCTCCTCCGTAATCTCACTCGCCAACCGCTCCAGTTGCTCCATGTCCGCGATCAGAACAGGAATTGGTCGATCGAGCGGCCGTCCTTTTACCACGTATAGCCGCGCGACGGCATCCGGTCGATCCACCGCTGCACCCACCCCGTACACAGTGTCAGTCGGGAAGACCACAAGGCCACCCTCACGCAACACGCGCGCCGCCTGCTCCACGGCATCGGGTTCCTCCGCGCGAACGACTCGCACTGTTCAGTTCTCTCCTTCTCCTAGTTCGCTCTTAATCCGCTCAGCAAGGGCACGACTGATGCCAGGTACAGCGGCAATCTCGTCGACGCTCGCCCGGCGGATTCCTTCCACTGATCCGAAGCGCCGCAAGAGCTCTCGTCGTCGGCGTGGACCGATCCCCGGAATATCGTCCAGCGCCGAGCGCAATGCGGTCCGCGTCCGGCGTGTCCGATGGAAAGTCACAGCGAAACGATGTGCCTCATCGCGGACGCGCTGGACCAAGAACAATGCCTGTGAGTCTCGCGGCAACACGATTGGCTCACGACGATCAGGGAGGTACAGTTCTTCATGCTCTTTGGCTAAGGCAGCAATCGGCAGATCCAAACCAAGCTCGGCCAGCGCTGCCCGCGCCGCGTGGAGCTGTCCCTTCCCGCCATCGATCAGCACAAGATCCGGCAGTGTCTGCCATGCCTCCGTCTGTTCGTCGCTCAGAGCTCGGCGGTATCTCCGTAGCACCGCTTCGTGAATCGCCGCGAAATCGTCCTGCCCTTCCACCGTCTTGATCTGGAATTTTCGGTAGTCGCTCTTCTTGGGTTTACCATGTTCGAACACCACCATGCTCGCCACGACGTTTGTCCCTTGGAGTTGGGAGACGTCAAAGCATTCGATGCGTCGCGGGAGACGATCCAGTGCGAGCGCTTCGGCGAGTTCCTCAAGCGCGAGCGTAGTGCGCTGCTCGTCATTGAGCCAGCGCACCCGATGCTGCTCGAGGTTCTGGACAGCGCTCTTCGCGATCATTTCGACCAGTTCCCGGCGAAGCCCCTCAGTTGGGACAACAACCTCTACCGGTCCACCGCGGCGCTGGCTCAGCCACTCGGTGATCGTCTCCATTTCCTCCAGCGGATAGTGCAGCACCAATTCGGGGGGAATACTCGATGCTTGCGCGTAATACTGCTGGACAAACGAGGTAAGGATCGCGCTCGGCGGGTCGTCGATTCGAGCCCCTGTCATGAGGTAATGCTCCGAGCCGAGCAACTTGCCGTTGCGTACGAACCCAACCTGCACACAGGCATCACCGCCGGCGCTCTGGGCAACCGCAAGCACATCGAACGACTCATCGGTACCCGTTACGACCTTCTGCTGCTGGAGAACGTGCTCAATCGCCCGGAGCTCGTCTCGCAGGCGTGCTGCCCGTTCGAACTCCAATCGTTCGGCCGCCGCCTCCATTTCTTGGCGAAGCCGCCTGATCACATCGTCCGCCCGGCCTTCTAGGAAAAGCACCACATTTTCGATCACTGCGCGGTACTCATCGGCAGTGACCGCGCCAATACACGGTCCCACACACCGCCCAATGTGGTAGTAGAGGCAAGGACGGGCTGCCTGACCGGTGATCTCGATGTCGCACGCGCGGTACGGGAAGAGCCGCTTCAAAAGATCGAGCGTGCGGTGGACGGCCCCAGCACTCGGATAGGGCCCAAAGTACCGACTGCCGTCGTGGACAACCCGGCGCGTCGCAATCACTCGAGGGAACGGCTCATTTGTAATTCGGATAAATGGGTACGTCTTGTCATCGCGAAGCATGATGTTGAAGCGTGGGCGATACCGTTTAATCAGCTCGTTTTCGAGGATCAATGCTTCGGTCGGTGTATCGGTACGAATCACCTCAAAGTCGGCGACCTGTTCGACGAGTTCGCGCGTTTTCGCATCCATGCCAGCCTGCGAGCCGAAATACGACCGTAAGCGACTCCGCAACGAACTCGCCTTCCCGACGTAGATGACCTGCCCGCGAGCGTCCTTCATCAAGTAGACCCCTGGGGCCGCCTCGACTGCTGCGAGACGCTCACGCAATAACTCACGCTGGCGGAGTGCCGAGGTCGCCGCCTTCTTCACCATGCCAACGATCGCTCACTGTTCAATCGAAATCCAAAATCTCCTCGAGGAAGTGCCGAAACTTCTTTGGCTTGCGCTTCCTGTGCCACTTTTCTTCATCTTCGCGTTCGGAAGCCCAACGCGAAGACGGAGCTCGGTAGTACATACTCTCGGCACGCACGAGCTGTTCCAGCTCACCGCGGTCGAGAAAGACCCCACCGCACTCCTCACAACGCTCGAACACGACTCCGTTCCGCTCCACCGTCTGCATGCGGCCTAAGCACTTCGGGCAGACTAGAACTGTCACGTCGCCCTCCTACCGGCTCTCGTCAGCCGACGTGCACGTTCCAGGATACCACTGTTTTCCTGTGCTACTGTCGAGCACAAGCGAGCAATCCCGCAGCGGGCCTTACGTCGCTGTTCCATACTCCTGAACGAGCAACTTGCGAGATTATGCCTAAAAGATTACACTGCCGACAGCACGGGGAGCGACTCCAGGGGAGCGCTGTCCGGGATGCCGCGAGCCGCCGTCTCTGCGGCGGCTGAGAAGGAGGCCGGTCACGTTCCCCCTATCCGTGTGCGGTGCGAGTAGTCGCCGATTGGACAGGGAAGCAGTATCCATGGCGAACGGAACTGCGCGGAACCTCCAAGAGGTGCTCGACCGAGCACCGAACATCCAGGAGCTTTTGTACAACAATCCGACGGGAGCGCGGGTCTATCCGGTCGTCCCGCCGGAGTTCACCAACTGGCGGGATGAGCAGCAGGCCTGGCGCGAGACCGTCTGCCTCTTCG
>DAOTWO010000345.1:0-2941 GCA_034435855.1 Thermomicrobium sp.
AATGCATGCATGTGCTCAATCTTGACACGGACGGAGGCAAGTTCCCCTGGAGAGAAGTGCAGGTGTGGATCGGCCTTCGCGATCAGCGCACCTGCAGGGCCACGCAGGTGAACCAAGGTCTCTGAACCAAGCGGCTCAACGATTTCCACTGGCAAACGCAATTGCCGGTCTTCACTGACCTGACCTGGCTGGACGATTAAGTCCTCTGGTCGGATCCCGACCAGGACCTCGCGGTTCGCATAGTCAGCCAATCGACCGCGGTGCTCAACCGGGGCCTCAAGCGCGACGTCACCAGCGACCAGCCGTACTGTCCCCTCTCCAGTGACCACACGGGCGGGGAAGATATTCATGGCTGGGCTACCAATAAAGGTCGCGACGAAGAGATTCGCCGGATGGTCATACAGATTCTCAGGGGTATCGAGCTGCTGGAGCACTCCCTGATTCATGACAGCAATCCGATGCCCCATCGTCATCGCCTCGACCTGGTCGTGCGTGACGTAGATCGTCGTCACGCCCAGGCGACGCTGCAGCTTAATCAACTCACCGCGGGTCTGCACGCGGAGCTTTGCGTCGAGGTTCGACAACGGCTCGTCCATAAGGAAGACTTGCGGCTCTCGCACAATCGCACGACCAAGCGCAACACGTTGCCGCTGACCACCGGAGAGCTGGCGTGGCTTCCGATTCAGGAGATCCTGGATGCCCAGCATCTCGGCGACCTCTTTGACGCGCCGATCAATTTCCTGCTTGGGCATCTTCCGGAGCTTCAAACCAAATGCCATATTCTCATAAACAGTCATGTGGGGATACAGCGCGTAATTCTGGAACACCATCGCGATGTCGCGATCCTTCGGCGGGATGTGTGTCACCACACGGTCACCAATGATAATGTCGCCACTGGTGACTTCCTCGAGACCAGCCAGACAGCGCAACGCAGTGGTCTTCCCACAACCGGATGGACCGACGAGAACAAGGAACTCACCGTCCTTGACTTCGAGGGTCAGATCATTGACCGCGATCACACCATCGAATCGCTTGGTCACATGATCGTAGATCACCTGGGCCATGCGCACCCTCCGTCGTGCACATCTCGCGTTTCCGTCACCGAAGATCGCCCCGGCACTAGTATACGGAAGTTCCGCTTCCTGTCTAGTGACCAGCCTAGCCTTTGACGGCTCCCGCCGTGAGGCCGGAGACGTATTGATCAACAAAGAACATGTATGCGATCGCCACAGGCACTGAACCAAGCATCGCCGCTGCCATGAGCGGCCCCCACTGGAAGACGTCGGCTCGGATCAGATCGCTCACTGTCCCAACGGGGATCGTCTTCATTTCACCAGAACCCATGAAGACGAGCGCATACAGGAACTCGTTCCACGAAAGCGTGAAGGAGAAGATTCCGGCCGAAAGCACGCCAGGTAGGGCTAGGGGCAAGATGATCCGCCACATGGCTTGGAACCGGCTCGCTCCGTCGATCATCGCGCATTCTTCCAGCTCGCGCGGAATGGTCCGAAAGTAGCCCATCAGCAGCCAGGACGCGAACGGGATCAGGAACGTCGGATAGGTGAGGATGAGCGCCCAGTAGGAGTTATAGAGTCCAAAGCGAGCGACCACCTGGCTGAGCGGGATGAACAGCAGGGTCGGCGGGATGAGATACGCCAGGAAGATTGCCGTACCCGCCAAGTTCCCGCCCCGGAAACGGAATCGTCCTAACGCGTATCCCATCAGGATACTACTCGTCAATGACAGAAACGTGGCTCCAAACGTGACCACCGCCGTATTGAGTGCCCAGCGCGGAAAATCGGTGTTGCTCAGCAGATATCGGTAATGCTCCAACGTAAACTGCGTGAGATATAATGGATTGATTTTCATGTTAAGAAGCAGACTATTCGGCTTCAGCGAGATGATAAGCATCCAATAGAACGGAAACAGCAAAAAGAGAGTGAACAATGCCAATGGCACGTAGAGGAGGAAGAGCCGACTGCTCAACCGATTGCTGCCGACCACCTCACGCCTCCTGGGAACGCACGTAGCGCAACAAGATTGCCGAGAGGGCCGCTAGGACGGGGAACATGTACAGAGAGATTGCCGCACCGATCCCGAGCTTTCCAGCTCCGCCAATCCCGATCTGCCACGCATAGGTACCAAAGATGTGCGTGGAGTTTGCCGGTCCACCCTTCGTCAACACGTAGACCAGCTGGAAGTCCGCGAAGGTCCAAATGATGGAGAAGAGCGTAGTGATGACGAGAATTCCCTTGATCACTGGGAGCGTCACCGCAAGGAACCGCTGCACGCGGTTGGCACCCTCAATTGCCGCAGCCTCGTGGAGCTCCTGCGGGACCGCTTGCAAGCCTGCCAAGATCGCGACTGCGAAGAACGGGGTTCCTCGCCAGATATTGGCGATACAGAGCGAAATGATGGCATTCGTGCGCGTGCCAAGGAAGGCGATGTTCGACTCAATGAGCCCCCAGTTTTTCAACAACCAGGAGAACGGGCTCAGGACCGCATCGTAGAGCATGAGCCACGCCAGACTAGAAAGTGCCGTCGGTACGATCCACGGAAGCAACAATGCCGCCCGCAAGACGTTCCTCATTGGGAAAGCTTGATTGAGTAAAAGCGCAAGGAGCAAGCCCAGCACGAGCTTAAACGGCACCGTCACAAATCCGTAGATAAAGGTGTTCATGACCGTCAGGTGGAAAGTCCGATCTCGGAGCAGTTCCGCATAATTTCGAAAGCCAATAAACTCGCCGCTTGGGAGCCCAACCGTCCGGTCGGTGAGGGAAATCCAAATACCTAAGAAAAACGGATAACTCATGAACAACAAAAGAATCAACCAACCGGGTGACATGAAAAGGTACGCGAGGACCGGCTCGCTGTCGAGCCAATGCCGAACTCGCTCGCGCAGGCGAAGCGGCACTGCCTGGGTGACCGTACCGGCCGGAGC
>DAOTWO010000346.1:0-2496 GCA_034435855.1 Thermomicrobium sp.
CTGAGCACTGCTTCGCCCATGATGGTCCAGCGTATTGCCCAGGAGGGACGTCTACGGCAGATTGACGTGGTTGACGCCCCAGTCGGTGGTGGACCTCAAGAAGCGGCGACTGGAGCGCTGACAGTGATGGTTGGTGCCGATGCGGCAGTCTTCGAGCGCGCCTTGCCCATTCTGCAGGTTCTAGGAAGCGACATTTACCTCGTCGGTGATCCTGGTATGGGCAAAGTGGTGAAGCTTGTTAGCAATCTTCTTACTGGGGTGAGTCTCGTGCTCATTGGGGAGGCGTTGGCACTAGCGGCGAATGCCGGTGCTGACCTGGCGCGCGTCTACGAGGTGATACGGTCCAGCGGTGGGGGCTGGAAACTCTGGAGTGAAGTGGTACCTGAGCTACTACGTGGTCCTCAGGAAGGGTTGTTTCGACTCGAGCTGATGAAGCGAGACATGGAATTGGCGATGCGACTCGGGAACGATGTTGGATCCCCCGTGCCTCTGGCGGCACTGGCACACCAGTTCTATGTCGCGGCGATGGCGCGGGGATGGGGAGGGCTCGCCGCGCATGAGGTGGCACGCCTGGTCGGGCGATTAGCAAACGTGCAGTTCAGCGTGAGCACCGGTGGTGGGGAACTCTTGGCGGCTGAGTGACGCTCACGCTGCACCGAGGTAAGCGGCCTGAACGCGCGGATCGCGGGCGAGCTCGGCGGCTGAGCCGGCAAGGACAATCTCGCCAGTCTCCAGGACGTACCCTCGGTGGGCAATCTCGAGCGCCATGCGAGCGTTCTGCTCGACAAGCAAAATGGTGGTTCCATCGCGGTTCAGCCGCTGGATGACCTCGAAGATGCTCTCGACCAGGACGGGTGCGAGGCCCATTGAGGGCTCGTCGAGGAGGAGGATCCGGGGCTGCATCATCAGGGCGCGTCCGATGGCGAGCATCTGCTGCTCGCCGCCGGAGAGTGTGCCGCCCGGTTGCTTGCGACGCTCGGCGAGGCGTGGAAAGAGCGTGAAGACGTACTCTTGACGCCGGGCGATTTCAGTGCGGTCATGGACCGTAAAGGCACCCAACCGGAGATTGTCTTCGACGCTGAGGCGCGGGAAAATGCGGCGTCCCTCTGGGACATGCCCAACCCCGAGTTCGACGATCTCGTGGGGTTTGCGATGGGTGAGGTCAGTACCCTCGAGGAGGATGCGACCGGCCGACGGTCGAACGAGACCGGAGATGGCGCGAAGTGTGGAGGTCTTTCCGGCACCGTTTGCACCAAGAAGCGTGACGATCTCGCCTCGCTCGACTGTCAGGGAGATTCCCTTGAGCGCTTGGATGAGGCCGTAGTGAACATGGACACGTTGGAGTTCGAGCAGCGGCATGCGTTATGCCTCCCCAGGAAGCGGCAGCGTGGAGGGGCCGAGACCACTGGCTGCGCCACGACCGAGATAGGCCTCGATAACCCGTGGATCGCGTCGAACTTCTTCTGGTGTTCCCTCGGCGATCTTCTCACCGAAGTCGAGAACAGTGACGACGTCGCTGATGTTCATGACGACCTTCATGTCGTGCTCAATCAACAAGATGGTGATGCCGCGCTCGTCGCGCAGTCGACGGATGAGACGGATCATCTCCTCTGTCTCGTGGGGGTTCATTCCAGCGGTCGGTTCATCGAGAAGAAGCAGCCTGGGTCGAAGGGCGAGAGCGCGTGCGATCTCGAGGCGACGCTGATCGCCATAAGGGAGGTTGACCGCTGTG
Organism: Thermomicrobium sp.; assembly: GCA_034435855.1. Lineage (GTDB taxonomy): Bacteria > Chloroflexota > Chloroflexia > Thermomicrobiales > Thermomicrobiaceae > Thermomicrobium. The sequence goes on from DAOTWO010000346.1 coordinate 1,733, forward strand.
AAGAATTCCTTGCCGGCGAGCCCGACAAAGGCGAGGAGCTCCCGAGCCTCACGCTCGGCTGCGCGCTCGGCGCGGCGGTAGCGAGGTGTTCTGAGGATCGCATCGAGCAGCGAATAGTTGATGTGCGGGTGGAGTCCAATGAGAACGTTATCGAGGACGGAAAGGTGCCGGAAGAGCCGAATGTTCTGGTAGGTACGAGCGATGCCGAGACGAGCGACAAGATCCGGCCGGAGCCCGGTGATCGAGGTTCCGGAGAAGCGGATATCGCCTGCGTCGGGAACGAGGAAGCCGGTGATGCAGTTGAAGAGCGTCGTCTTCCCGGCACCGTTAGGGCCGATCACACTGTGAATGGCGCGCTCCTGCACAACGAGGTCGACGTCGCGGAGAGCGACGAGACCGCCGAAGCGCTTTGTAAGGTGGGACGTTTCCAGTAGCACCATCGGTGAGGTCTCCTATCCGCGCCCGGTGGCGATTTCGGCGGGAGCAATCTCCCGTGCCTCTTCGACGGCCTCTTCGAGCTCGCGGCGATGGATGCGCTCCGGCAGGAGGCCAGCCGGACGGAAGAGCATCATGGCGATCAGGACGATGCCATAGACCAGGAGGCGGTACTCCTGGAACTCACGCAGGAGCTCTGGAAGGCCGACGAGGGCGAGAGCACCGACGACGACACCTGGCAAGCTTCCCATACCGCCGAGGACGAGGAGCGCGACAACGTTAATGCTCACGAGCAGTGAGAAGCTGGCCGGAACGACGGAGCCCACGAG
>DAOTWO010000347.1:0-53728 GCA_034435855.1 Thermomicrobium sp.
AGAGCGGTGTGGAAACACCCCGTCCCATCCCGAACCGGGTCGTGCCCCACACCAGCGCCGGAGAGTACTGCGCGGGGGACCGCGCGGGAGGCGAGGCCACTGCGCGCACGGTTGAGCCGACGATCGAGCGCTCCGCTCGCTCCGACGCGGGGTGGAGCAGTGGCAGCTCGCTGGGCTCATAACCCAGAGGTCGTGGGTTCGAATCCCACCCCCGCTACCAAAACGAGCGCCCTCGGTCGTCTGAGGGCGCTCGTTCCGTCTCTCGATGGTACGATGCTAGAGACTCCCTCCCCCCAGGGCCGCTTACGGTACGATCACCGCGCGACCAAAGTACCGCCCATGCTTGAAGTCGTCGATCGCCCGGTTGATTTCCTCTAGGCGATACCGCTGGACGTACACTCGTACCAGTCCTCGTGCGGCGAGGTCCATGAGTTCGCTCAGCTCCCGATAGTTCCCTACCAGGCTCCCAGCCACCGCCATTTCTTGGAAGATCATTTGCACCGTTGGGATCTCCAGCCGCCCCCCGTACCCGATAATGAGGTGGGTTCCTCCCTTTCGCAGCATCTGCCAACCTTGCTGCTCTACCCCCCGCTCCCCCACAAAGTCAAGCACAACATGGGCCCCGCCACCCGTCAGCTCCCGCACCTGCGCAACGAGCTCCGGACCGCCCGGCAGAACGTAATCAGCTCCCAGTTCCTTGGCGCGCTCCAAGGCCTGTGGCGCAATATCTACCGCCACGAGGCGTGCTGCCGACAACACGCGCAACACCTGTAGCGCCAGATGGCCAAGCCCCCCAATCCCAATCACTACTGCCCAGCCATCAGGCGGCACCAGGCGCGCTGCCCGCTTGGCTGCCCGGTAGGCGGTCAGCCCGGCATCAGCCAGCGGCGCAACCTCGACCAAATCAACCTCCTCGGGAAGCTTCACTAAGGCTCGCTCGTTGGTCACCAGATACTCGGCAAAGCCTCCATCCGAATCCAGCCCAGGGAAGCGGCCATTTGTACAGTACATGTCTTCGCCCATCCGACACGCCAAGCACACCCCGCAGCTCTTCAGCGGGTGGCAGATCACCCGATCGCCCGGCTTGACAGCAGTCACTGCGCTGCCCACGGCCTCGACGATCCCAGTGTTCTCGTGCCCTGGCGTATAAGGAAGGAGCGTCCCCGCAGGATCAAGGATCTCCCGCCAGACTCCCTCAATGATGTGCAAATCGGTTCGGCAGAGTCCTGCGGCAACAATGCGCACAATCACCTCGTTCGGATGCCGAATCTCGGGATCCGGCACCTGCTCGAGTTTCAGCTCCTCCCGCATCTCTGGGTCATACCGATAGAGTCGTGCTGCTCGCACGCTATCCCCCCCTTTTGACGACTGGCGGGGCCTGTCACACGACAGGCCCCAAGTTGCCTCCCTTAGGCTGCTTGAGCAGCCAATTGCTGTCCGATCGGATCCTGGGCCAACTTCGCCTTCTGCGCGGCGATGTCGATGCCGTAGAGCCGCGCCGCATTCTCTCCAAGGATCTTCCGCTTGGCCTGCGGCGTCAGATCCACGCCGTACTCCTGCTTGAGATCCTCGGGGAGCTCAAAGCGGGCAAACGCTTCTACGATCCACTTGGGAGTCCAGATGGCATAGTCACTGCCGAAGAGGATCTTGTCTTCCCCGACCCAGTACAGGAGGTTGGCCATGATCTCGGCGAAGTAGCGGGGGCGGGTAGCGATGAAGGCGCTGGCCACGGCCAGCCCGGCGTAGACGTTCTTCTCCTGCTTAGCGATCCAGCAGAAGTCGTCCAGTCGCGGTAAGCCGACGTGCTCGACGATGAAGTTGAGGTCGGGGAAATCGGTGGCGGCGTAGTCGATGTCATGGACATCGAAAGCGTCCTTGCTCAGGGGGTAAACCGTAGGACCCTTATGGACATGGATGTTCTTGATCCCCAGTTCGCGGCAGAGTTCCAGGTACCGGTAGGCCATGGGATCGGAGAGCTTCCAGCCGCGGGAGCCGTTGTACCACTCAGCGGTGTAGAGCTTGAGGCCGCGGATGGGGTACTGCTCGACCATGCGGCGGAAGGTGTCGAACCCGGCCTCGCCCCAGCGGGGGTCGAAGGAGCCGCAGAGGATGAAGCGGTCGGGGTACTGCTGGACGAGGGCGTAGTTTTGCTCGTGGGTGTTGAAGCCGTTCGTGAAGAACTCGCGGAGGTAGGTGGAGTTGAAGATGCCCATATCGACATGCCCTTCGAGGAAGAGATCGCGGACGAGGTCGTCAGCGCTGTACTTCATGAACTTCTCAAAGGGCCAGACGGCCTCTTTGGGGCTAAGCGCGAGATGGTAGTCGTAGAAGCATTTGATCCAGGCCTCGCCCCATTGGTTGCGCCAGTTCTGCGGGCTGCCATCCCAGAAGTGCATGTGCCCATCAATCACAAAGACCTCTTGCCCATCAACGGTAATCACGGCAAGACCTCCTTCCGCTCGCTTTGCCACCACTGTTGCCGACTCTGCAAAAGTGCCTCACACAGCGCTGTGCTCGCTCGCAGATTGATGACGGTTGTACGCAGGCGACGGAGCTCCTCATTCAATCGCTCGCGAGTGATCGGCTGCCCATCGGCGAGCAGGAGTAGTGGTGACTCGGGCAGCATCGGCAACCCCAACTCCGCACGCCGGACAAGGTACCGTTCGACAATCCGACCGCGCACTGGACCACGACGCCGATCGTCAAGGACAAGCCAGGCCAGATCCCCCGTGTGCTCGAGCTGCCCGAGTGAGGACTCGACGAGTTCGTCATCGCTTGCGCCAGCGGAGCGCAATGCTTGGACGAGAACCAGGAGCCGGCTCGCATAACCCTTCACGAGAAACCGGCACCGGAGTTCGTCCAGTTCTTCCTGGGCCTCGGTTGGGAAAAGTTCGCGGAACGATCGGCCGGAGGTTACGCCACTCGAGATCTCTTCACTGGCGAAGTGTTCCTCGAGCTCGACCCGCACCGATTCAATTCCTGGGAGTTCAGTCAACACCCGCCGTACTCCATCGGCCATAAGGTAGACAAAGTTTGGCGAGCACCAGTAGGTTGGGAGACGAAGGACCACGCGGACAGAGCTGCCATCCTGCTCAAGTCGTTGCACGAACCCCAAGCGAACAATTGACTCATCAAGTTCTGGGTCGAGCACACGCTCAAGCGTTGCCCAGAGCGCGGACTGCTCCATCGGCCCGTCCTTACCCTTGGGATCGAGAACTGTTCTGATGACCAGTGTACTCCGGGGGAACGTGGTGGCACAAGGCTTGTCGGCGCTTTTGGCAGTATGTGCCAAGAATGGCTTCTACGTGGGAGCGGAGAGTCCTTCTGACAGCGCGAGCTGACGGAGAAGTGCGACCAGCATGTCGCGCTCAACCTGGAAGCGCCGAGTTGGAACGCTGATCCCAAGTGCTGCCTGCGCAATCCCCTCCTTGGTTCGCAAGGGAACAGCAAGACACATGGAGCCAAGAGCGTATTCCTCGCGGTCGAAGGCGACGGCACTTGCCTGGACCGTTGCGAGCTCTCGCTCGAGTGCGGCTCGTCGGCTGAGCGTGTACGGCGTAAAGCGAGGCAGCCAGTCGTTGAGGAGGTACGGAGGCCATTCGACCGCTGTTCGACCAGTGAGCAGGATCTTGCCAAGGGCGAGTGCGTGCGCTGCGCCACGGAAGCCACGAGTGAGCCCAGGAAGTTCCCGAACACCTCGGCGTCCGTGAATATAGACCACTTCAATGTCCCGATCCGACCACGTCGCGAGGTACGCCCGGCATCCCGTCATCCGCCCCACCTCGTCGACGAGTGGGCGGTATGCTTCCAAGTGCGAGGGACGAGACTGCATGTGCTCCAACAAACGAAAGAGCACCGGGCCGGGACGCAGACTCCGATGCGGCTCCGCGACGACGTAGCCAGCAGCGACCAGCGTGTGAACCAGGTGATACGCCGTGGAGAGGCTAACCCCGAGCTCCCTTGCCAGTTCTTTGACAGAAATATCGGGCTGTCGTTCGACGATCAACTGGAGCGCACGGAGGATACGCTCACCGGTGCTGAGCGTGTGTGTTGGGCGAGACTGATGCATGATGGACAAACCCTTGCCTCGCTGAATCCTCTCGGAACTTTACTGCCACATTAGGTGGCGGGGCTTCCACTGTCAAGAGGGGATGGTTCGGCGTTTCGTCGTTGAGCGAGGACCATACGTCCTGTACGTCCTCCCCCAGTTCTCATGACCGGTTCTTGCGTTGGTGCGCAGCACTGCGGTGGGAATCTGCGCGACTGGTGCTGTGCGAACGAAGGGGGACGTGGTCGCGTGCGACGTGTCTTGTTCCGGTGCGGCCCCTCGACCTTTGGGGATGCCCAGACTCGACTCCAAGCCCTACCACTGTTACTTCTCCGAAGCGCACACACCGGAGCTCCGTCCGATTGGGGGCGGCTTCTCTTGACATCTGGATGTCCGTACACTGAGAATAAATCCGACTGGAATGGTCGGGATTCTGCAGTGGCCACCAAGCCCGGACCAACGGTCGTCCCAGAAGGGGAAAGGCTGGACGGAGAAGACACGACGACAGCAAGGGAGGAAAGGATGCGTCGCCGCGATCTGCTCCGCCTTGGCGGGTTCGGGCTCGCCGCTGGCATGACGACGGTACTAGCCGCCTGCAGCGGTGGCTCGCAGGCAGCCACGCCAACTGCTATCCCGACGGGATCGCTTTCGACACCGACTACCGGCACGGAGAGTACACCAGCTGTCACGCCGACCTTAGCACCGTCTCCCGGTTCCTCCGCTGCTGTATCACGCACTGGAACCGTTACGGTGTATTCTGGGCGCTCCAAGTCGCTCATCGGCCCTCTCCTTGACCGCATTGGCGAGGAACTGGGGCTGGATGTGCGCGTTCGCTATGGAGATACCGCCGAGCTGGCAACAGCAATTTTAGAAGAAGGGGATCGCTCACCAGCAGACCTGTTCTTTGGTCAGGATGCTGGTGCACTCGGTGCCTTGGCCAAGGAGGGGCGACTGATGCAATTGCCATCGGAGCTCCTTGAACGTGTCCCCGAGCCCTATCGATCGCCGCAGGGTGTGTGGATTGGAGTGAGTGGCCGTGTCCGCACCGTGGTGTACAACACCGAACGGGTGCGACCAGAGGAGATCCCGGCCTCGATCCTCGACTTTGCCGGGAACGAGCGCTGGCGCGCACGGCTTGGCTGGGCTCCAACGAACGGTTCGTTCCAGGCGTTCGTGACTGCGCTGCGCCGTCTACGCGGAGAGGACACGGCGCGGGCTTGGCTGGAGGGGATCAAGGCGCTCGCCCCGCGCGAATTCCCCAACAATTCGAGCATTGTGCAGGCGACCATCAAGGGGGAGATCGAGGCAGGGTTCGTCAACCACTACTATCTCATGCGGGAGCGTGCGCAGGCGGGCCAGCCGTTGCCGGTGGAGAACTACTTCTATACCAACGGCGATCCTGGTGGTCTGGTCAACGTCGCTGGTATCGGTATCCTCGCCAGTAGTCGCGCGCCAGATCTCGCAGTGCGGCTGGCGGACTATCTCTTAAGCGAACCGGCGCAACGCTACTTCTCTGAGCAAACGTTTGAGTATCCACTGCTCAAGGGAGTACCGGCGCATCCGGACTTACCGCCACTTGATCAGCTCAATCCACCGGCGATCGACCTGTCCGATCTCGATGATCTCCGCGGTACATTGGCACTGCTGCAGGAGGTTGGGCTTCTGTGAAGGTACAGGTAAGCGGGCCCACGCTCGAACAGCCAGTTGTCGTCCGGCGACCGCACCGAACGCTGGCATTGGACGAGCTTTGTGCCATTGCCATCGCGGTCATTGCGTTGGGCCCGCTTGCCTACCTTCTCTGGCGTTCCTGGCAAGGGAGCGAGAGTGCGCTCGCTGCCCTGCAGCATCCGCGAACCGGTACGCTCCTCCTGCGCAGCCTCGGTTTGGCCGCAACGGTGGCGTTGACGAGCGCTCTGTTAGCACTGCCTCTTGCCTGGGTGACAGAACGGGTCGCCCTGCCGGGCCGGCGGGCCATGGCCATCCTTTTCGCGCTTCCCATGGCCGTCCCCAGCTATCTCACAGCCTATGCGGTCGTTGCGACGCTTGGTCCACGTGGTGCTCTCGCAGGCGTTGCAGAGCGGGTGCTCGGTCTTGAGCGGTTACCCGAGATCTATGGCTTCTTTGGTGCTTGGCTCACGTTGACCCTCGTGACTTATCCGTATGGGTATTTGGCGATCCGAGCGAGTCTTCGTGGACTTGACCCGAGCTTCGAGGATGCGGCACGTACGCTCGGACTCACGCGCTTGGCAACCTTTTGGTATATCACGGTACCATTGCTCCGGCCAGGACTCGTCTCTGGTATGTTGCTCACGGCACTGTATGTTTTGAGTGATTTTGGAGCAATCGCAATTCTGCGCTATCCGACGTTGACCTACAGCATTTACAACCAGTATCGACTCTCTTTTGATCGAGCGGCAGCTGCCGCGCTGGCGTTACTTCTCGTTGGACTGACCTCTGTGTTGGTGCTGGTGGAGCGACAGTGGCGTCAGCGGGCGGCCTTCTTTCGCACTGCGGGATCGAGTCGGCCAGCGTCGCGGGCGCGACCGAATGTCTGGGCCTGGTTGCTGGCGGGCCTTGGCGTGCTGATCAGCGGAGTGGCCCTCGGCTTACCCGCTGGTGTCGCGCTGTACTGGTGGTGGCGGGCACGCCGTCTCGGCGAGGCGCTCCCAGATGTGAGTAATCCGTTTCTGCACTCACTCGCGGTCAGCCTGGCTGCGGGGATTGTCACTGTGGCCCTCGCCTTTCCTGTAGCGCGTGCCGTCATTCGCGGGACGAATTGGCTGACACGACTGATCGATCTTCCACTGTGGATTACCTACAGCTTGCCGGGGATTGTCCTTGCGTTGGCCCTTGTCTCACTTTCGGCGCAGCTTTTCCCGCTGCTGTATCAGACGCTACCGTTGCTCATCATCGGCTATGCCTTGCGCTTTCTCCCGGAGGCGGTGGGGACAGTCCGTGCGGTCCTCGTGCAGCAAAGCCCGCGGTGGGAGGAAGCGGCCCGGACACTGGGGTTGCGGCCCTGGCGGACGTGGCTCCGCGTCCAACTCCCACTCGCCCTCCCAGGGACGCTCAGTGCCATGCTCCTTGTCTTCCTAACAACTCTGAAGGAGCTCCCAGTCACCCTGTTGCTGAGCCCAATTGGATTTACGACCCTGGCAACGACAATCTGGAACGCAACAGCAGATGCATACTGGTCACACGCTGCGCTGCCGACGTTGCTTTTGCTCGGCACGGGAGTGATCCCAATGGCACTCTTCAGCTGGTGGGAGGACCGGACAGTGCGGCGCGGGAGGGAGGCATAGCGGTGCATTCGGCAGCAGTCCGGCTGGCCGGGGTGTGGAAGTGGTATCCCGGTCACCAGCATCCGGCGGTGCATGATCTCTGGCTTGAAGTGCGAGGGGGTGAACTCCTCGCTATTCTGGGGCCAAGCGGCTGTGGGAAGACGACAACGTTGCGGCTGATTGCCGGATTGGAGCGACCAGATGCCGGGTCAATCGAGATTGCTGGGGTGTTGGTAGCTGGGGGCGCTCGGTTCCTCCCGCCGGAGGAACGAGGCGTTGGACTTGTTTTCCAGGACTACGCACTCTTCCCGCATCTGACGGTGGAGGAGAACATTGCTTTCGGACTCCATCGTCTGGGACGGAGCGAGCGACGGCAGCGTGTCGAGGAACTCCTGCAACTTACTGGACTCGGACCCTTCCGGAAACGCTACCCGCATCAGCTCTCTGGGGGGCAGCAACAGCGGGTCGCGATCGCCCGAGCACTCGCTCCGCGACCATCCGTGCTGCTCTTGGATGAGCCTTTTGCCAACCTGGACGCGGAGCTCCGGCAGCGAATGCGGGAAGAATTGCGGCGGCTGCTGCGGGAGCTTGGTGCGACGGTCGTGCTTGTGACGCACGATCGCGACGAAGCGTTGTCGCTGGCGGACCGCGTTGCGGTCATGCTCGGTGGGACAATCGTGCAAGTCGATACACCGGAGCGGGTGTATCACGAACCAAAGACTCGCGAGGTAGCCCGCCTGCTTGGGCAAGCGACCTTCGTTCCCGCCCGGGTACTCGGGACGATTGGTCGCAGTGATCTCGGTCCCTTTGCACTGGAAGGGGAGCGGGCGCCTGTCGAACAGGTGGAGCTCCTGCTGCGTCCACGAGACGTGGTGTTGGAGCCGCATCCAGAAGGGCTTGGGGTTGTGGTCGACCGACGCTTTGTCGGGGCCGAAACGGTGTATCGAGTGCTCCTGCGCTGCGGCATCACGGTAGAAACGAGCCAGCCGCCTTCCGTCGAGTTGGCGGTCGGGGAGCGGGTCGAGGTGCGATGCAACCGAGCGCGGCTGGCTGCGTTCGCCGGAAGTGAGCGGATTGGTTTGGCCGCGCTTTTGGAGCGCGTTCGCGAAAAGACCGATGAAGCAGCCGAACGTGATGGTCGTCGCACGAATGCCGTTGTGCCACCGGGAGCAAGCTGAGGGTGCTGGCGCGGTGACAGGTGGAGCTCGGCGATCGCATGAGGGGACCCTCATCGTCGCGTGTGGTGCTTGACCAGGAGAATCCAGGCGATGGAATCCATCACTCATGGAATACGCATAAGCGCACTTATGCGTATTTCTCTGGAGACGGCAGCCCCGGGACACCCTACGATTCCGCTCCAGTGGCTTCGTTCGAGCTCCTTGCTTCTCGTCTGTTGCTGAGGTCGTTCGGCAGAATCGTCTGCTGCGACATCACCGAGAGCTGGATGGCGAGCGAGTGCTCATGATGCCGATCGTGTGGGATCCTTGCAGAAGTGATGCACACATATGGGGTGGACTGTTCTGGCGAGCCAGAGACGTCCCCTCCGTCACCGCACATGCCTCCGTGGCATTCAGCAGGACTCCCGCAAGGCATCATCGGCTCTTACCCTCTCCTCCGCATTTTCTGTGGGAGAGCTTCTGTCGAGTTCGTCTGCGTGGGGCGGCGATGCGGCTGTATCGAGTATCATCCTGTTGAGTGCAGTAGAGTTCTGTTCATGGGACCGCGGTGGTCAACCGGTTCGAGGTGCAGGCCTTCTCATTCTGATCTGTCGTGACCACCTGAGGCTTTTCCCCGGAGGAAACAAATGCACGAGCTCTCGCTCGCCATGGCTCTCCTCGAGGCGCTTACGGAGCGCCTGCAGGACCGGTCGGAGGTTCGTGTCACTACCGTGTACCTCCGGATCGGTCCGCTCGCTGGCGTCGTCGACTCTGCGCTCCGGTCGGCCTTCGAAGTCGCCGCGCTTGGTACCTGCGCTGAGGGGGCTCGGCTTGTGATCGAGCGCACACCCCTCGTCGTCCGCTGTCGCTTGTGCGAGCATCAGCAGCAGCTCGATGAAACGGACGGCGAGGAGCCTCATCCTCTGCTATTCGGGCTCGTCTCTCTCCCGTCGGCCTGCCCTTCATGCGGTGCTCCGACGCTCGAAGTCGTCGGCGGCGACGAACTCGATCTGGTGGCAGCGGAGGTGGTGCATGGCTGAGGAGTTCCTTCGTTTCGAGCAGCGTCTCCTCGAGCGTAACGAGCTTCTCGCAGAGCAGCTCCGTCGCTCCTTCCGCGAGGCTGGTGTTTTGACAGTCAACCTCATGTCCAGCCCTGGCGCTGGCAAGACAACGTTGCTTGAGGTAACGCTCGCATCACTCGCCGCGGTGCCTGCCGCAGTCGTCGTCGGTGATCTTGCGACGGAGAACGATGCTCAACGACTGCGCCCGCACGCGCGCTGGGTGCGGCAAGTCACCACTGGAACGGTCTGCCATCTCGAGGCGGCGATGGTCGCCGCCGCGCTCGAAGGCAAAGAACTCCGCGAACTTCAGTACCTCTTCATCGAGAACGTCGGGAACCTTGTCTGCCCGGCGAGCTTCGATTTGGGTGAGGAGGCCCGTGTCGTCCTCTTCGCGGTTACGGAGGGGGAGGACAAGCCGGAGAAGTATCCGCCGATTGTTCACCGCGCCGATCTGGTGCTGCTGACGAAGAGCGATCTTATCCCGTATCTCAGCTTCGATCTTGAGCGCTTCCGCACTTCAGTGCAGCGTGTGAATCCGAGGGTACCTTGCCTTACCCTCTCGGCGCGGACGGGTGAAGGCATCGAGGCCTGGGTGGCATGGCTCCGCGCACGGCGTGCCATGCTGGTGGGCGAGGTTCCGGAGTATTAAAGGAGTGCTCTCATGTGCCTGGCTATCCCCGGCCAAATCGTCGCACTCGAACCAGAAACACACCTTGCCTTGGTGGAGGTCCTCGGTGTCCGACGTCGAGTCAACGTGGACCTGGTGTGGGATGAAGGACTGAGAGAGGGAGATTGGGTCTTGATTCATGTCGGGTTCGCTTTGAGTAAGGTCAGCGAGCAGGAGGCCGCTGCGCAACTTCGGCTCTTAGAGGCACTCGGGGAAGATGAACAGGCCATGGAGGAAGTGCGGGGGTATCTCTTCGATGTGGCCGAGTGATGTTCACCCGGAACTCGCCCAATACGGTAGCTGCACGCTTGATCAGGATGGCTGCACCACCTGCGGTGACCTCGCTGTCCCGGTGATCGTGCTCGCCATTGAAGGCCAGGAGGCCCTCTGCGAGGATCGTTGTGGGCAGCGTGCCCGTGTCGCCCTTGACTTTCTTGAGGATGTTTGCGTCGGGGATATCCTGCTCGTGCATCTTGGGGTCGCGCTGGCACGGATTCAAGGGGGCAACGAATGCGCTACGTCGATGAACTCCGTGATCCGCGACTGATCCGTGCTGTGGCAGCCGAGATTGCTCGCCTGGCCGATCCTGATCGGCACTACCGGATCATGGAGGTCTGCGGCGGCCACACCCATGCGATCTACCGGCATGGGCTGGTCGAGCTCCTTCCGCCCAATGTTGAACTGATTCATGGACCGGGCTGCCCAGTCTGTGTCTTGCCGATGGGACGTATTGATGATGGCCTGGCGTTGGCTGAGCAACCGAACGTCATCTTCACGGCTTTCGGCGATATGATGCGTGTGCCTGGTCGCCGTGGGACCCCTCTCGAGTACCGTGCACGGGGTGCTGATATCCGTATGGTTTATTCGCCGCTTGATGCACTCAAGCTTGCCCAGGCGCACCCCGAGAAGCATGTCGTCTTTTTTGCTATTGGGTTTGAGACGACTGCACCCTCGACGGCACTGACGCTTCAGAAGGCGAAGGCCTTGGGGATTCGCAACTTCTCCGTGTTCTGTAACCATGTCCTCATCGTGCCAGCAATTCGTGCTATTCTCGACTCCCCTGACATGCGGCTGGATGGGTTCATCGGGCCAGGGCATGTCTCGACCGTCATCGGCTGTCGGCCATACCTCTTTGTGGCGCGGGATTATGGTAAACCACTGGTGGTGTCGGGTTTTGAGCCCCTCGATATTCTCCAGTCGATTCTCATGATCCTCAGGCAACTCGCCGAAGGGCGTGCAGAGGTGGAAAACCAGTACAGTCGCGTGGTTCCCTGGGATGGGAATCGTGCGGCACTTGCGGCAATGGCGGAAGTCTTCGAGCTCCGGCCGTACTTCGAATGGCGTGGCCTTGGGTTCATCTCCCAGTCAGCACTCAAGATCTCCGAGGCGTACGCTGATTGGGATGCCGAGCGGCAATTTGACGTCCCTGGTGTTCGCGTCACCGATCCCAAAGCAGCCCAGTGCGGCGAGGTGCTCAAGGGCGTGCTCAAACCGCCTCAGTGCAAGCTTTTCGGGCGCGAATGTACACCGGAACACCCAATTGGTGCGCTCATGGTATCCAATGAAGGCGCCTGTGCAGCCTACTATCACTATGTCCATCGCTTGGCCGCCGCTGGGAGGGACGACTGATGCGTGAGACGTCGGTGCAGCCTACCTTCCACGATGCCGTGATCGAGCTGGTCCACGGAGCAGGCGGTAAGGCGTCGCGCCGGCTGATCGAGGGCTTGTTCCTGCCCCTGCTTGCCAATCCGGCTTTAATTCCCCTGGAAGATTCAGCAATCATGTCGATCGAAGGGTTGCGCCTTGCATTGACCACTGATGCGTTTGTTGTCAAACCGTTGCGGTTCCCTGGTGGCTCTATCGGCGAACTGGCTGTGCATGGAACGGTCAACGATCTGGCAGTCAGTGGTGCTCGTCCCCTTGGACTCCTCGCGGCTTTTATCGTGGAGGCGGGGCTACCAAGCGAAGTGCTCCGGGCGGAGGTCGAAGCACTTGCGCGGGCAGCGCGTCGTGCTGGGGTGTCCATCGTCGGTGGTGACACCAAAGTGGTGGAACACGGGAAGGCCGACGGACTCTACATCGTGACCGCAGGAGTTGGGCTCGTCGACCCGCGAGCTGAGCTTGGTGTTCACCGCGTCCGTCCTGGCGATCAGATACTGATCAGCGGCCCAATTGGAGATCATGGGATCACTGTGCTGCTGGCGCGCGGAGAACTCGACCTCGAAGCCGATCTCGTTTCCGATACCCGCGCGCTAACGCCGTTCGTCGAGGCGCTGCTCGAGGCGGCAAGCCCTGGCCTTCACTGGATGCGGGATCCGACCCGCGGCGGAGTGGCAACCGCACTGAATGAGCTCGCGCGGGATGCTCGCGTGGCGATCACACTGGCTGAGGAAGCGATTCCCGTCCGCGATGCGGTACGGGGAGCCTGCGAGTTGCTCGGTCTTGACCCGCTCTATATTGCGAATGAGGGACAACTCCTCGCGGTGGTCGATCCTGCATGGGCAGATGCTGCCCTCGCAGCACTCCAGCGGGTGCCGGGTGGTGAGCAGGCAGCGTGTATCGGGGAGGTGCAGGAGCAACCTGCCGGTGTCGTCATCGTATCGACCCCGTATGGTGGCCAGCGCGTGATCGACATGTTGGTGGGAGATCCGTTGCCACGCATCTGCTAAGCAACGCGTCGAGACGAGGAGTCGCCGCCATGAGCAGGACGCTCACCTCGCTTGTCCGACAACGGCTCAGCGAGCGCAATGCCTGTTCACAAGCCTTTTTCCCGCGCGAAGCACCCAGACTCGCTACCATCTGCCGACAAATGGCGGAGCGTTTCCTTGAGGGCGGTCGTCTCCTCGCCTTTGGCCGCGGCCCCTACGCTACCGATGCCCAACATGTCTCAGTTGAGTTCATCCATCCCGTGATCGTTGGCAAACGTGCCTTGCCAGCCCTCGATCTGAGTCTTGCATTCCCGGAATGGAGTACTGCGGTTGCTCAACCGAAAGACATGGCTCTGGGGTTTGGACCACCTGACGGGGACGAGCGTGTGCATGCGTGTCTTCAGGAACTCTGGAGCCGTGGAATCCTTACCCTGGCCTTGCCCGGTGAGGCGGGTACGGCCGATTATGCTGTCCAGGCTCCCTCAAGGAATCCATTTGTCCATCAGGAGTTGATCGAGATTCTCTATCACACGCTGTGGGAGACCGTGCATGTCTTCTTCGAGCATCGCCAGCTCGCGGGACACGATATCGGCGAGATGGCGACCCTCTACCCTTTCCTTGGTGGTGAATTCGTCGACCTGCGTTCTGTCGAACCTGAGGTTGCCCGGTCCATTGTGGCCAAGGCTGAGGACGATGAGCGTCTGCGAGAGGAGCTTGCTCGCGAGCAGGCGGAGACGATCGCTCGAGCTGCGACAGCAATTGCGGAACGGATCGAGCGTGGCGGAAAACTGATCTGCTTTGGAAATGGCGGTTCGGCGACCGATGCCAACGACCTGGCGCTCGATTGCGTGATCCCTCCAGCTGATTACCATCCCATCCCAGCAATCTCGCTCGCGCTGGAACCGGCAAATCTCTCCGCAATTGCCAATGACGTTGGCCAAGAGGTGATGTTTCTGCGCCAGTTGATTCCCCACGCCCAGCCCAACGATGTGGCGATTGCAATCTCAACAAGTGGGGGATCTCGTAACGTCATCTTGGCACTTGAGGAAGCGCGGAAACGCGGCCTTTTGACCATTGGCTTGCTCGGCTATGACGGCGGAGAAATCGTGCGCCGGCAACTGGTCGACTATGCCATTGTTGTCCACTGTGACTACATCCCACGAATTCAGGAAGTACAGGCCTCGGCTTATCACATCCTCCGTGAACTGCTGGAGGTTGTGCTCTATGGCTCAGCTTGAACTCTATGGGACACGGTGGTGTCCGTACACTGCTGAGGTGCGGGAAGACCTGCAGTGGCGCGGCCTGGCGTTTGTCGAGTACGACGTCGAGCTCGACGCCGTAGCGCGGGAGCGCTTGCTCAGCCTCACGGGAGGACGACGCGCCGTACCAGTGCTCGTTGAGGATGGCCAAGTGATTCGCATCGGGTGGCAAGGTCGTGTCTGCACCTTTTGACCGATTGACCAAACTCGCAGCGTACTCCGTCCGTGTCACTGGCATCGTGCAAGGGGTGGGCTTCCGCCCCTTTGTCTATCGCTTGGCCACGTCCTGTGGTCTGAGTGGTTGGGTGGCCAACGGTGAGCATGGAGTCGAAATTGTTCTTGAGGGGAACGAAGCGGCGATCCAAGCGTTCCTCCACGAGTTGACCACGCATCCTCCCCCAGCGGCGCGGATTGACCAAGTGGTCGTCCAGGCGATCGCTCCACGTGGCCTGACCGGATTCACGATCCGCGAGAGTCAGCGGCGCGAGCGCCCAACCACGCGCATTGCACCAGATCTCCCGGTCTGCGCAGATTGCCTGCGCGAGCTCTTCGACCCTTCTCATCGGCGCTACTGGTATGCCTACATCAACTGCACGAACTGCGGGCCACGCTACAGTATCGTGCTCGGTCTTCCTTATGACCGTCCGCGCACGACGATGAAAGACTGGCCACTGTGTCCAGACTGCGCCCGCGAGTATCACGACCCTGCTGACCGGCGCTTCCATGCCCAACCGGTAGCCTGTCCTGTCTGTGGCCCACAGTACCTACTCATCGATGCGCACGGGTTGCAACAGGCGCGCGGTCCAGCAGCTATCCAGGAGGCTGCAGAGTGGCTCCGCGCGGGACGAATTGTCGCGATCAAGGGGATCGGAGGCTATCATCTGGCCTGTGACGCCCGAAACGTGGCCGCTGTCCAGACACTGCGCCAACGGAAGTTCCGGAAAGAAAAACCGTTCGCTCTGATGGTAGCCAACCTTGCAGCCGCCGCCGAGTTGGTGGAGCTGAACGATGCAGCCCGAGAGGTGTTGACCTCCCCAGCTCGGCCGATCGTGTTACTTCCGGCACGAGTGTTTCTTCCCGGAGTTGCGCCGGACAATCGCGAACTCGGGATTCTGCTGCCCTATGCTCCCCTGCACTTTCTGCTCTTTGCAGCTGGTGCACCAGCGGTTCTCGTGATGACGAGTGGAAACCGCTCCGAAGAACCGATTGCCTTTACCGAGGACGACGCCTTCACCCGCCTCAGCGGTATTGCGGACGGGTTCCTTGTGGGCGAACGGCCCATTGCACGTCGCGTCGATGACTCCGTCGTGCGGATGACAGCCCTTGGGCCAGTCATCGTGCGCCGGTCACGCGGGCTTGCTCCGAGCATGGTCGCAACGCTCCCCACAAGCCGACCGATTCTGGCGGTAGGTGCTGATCTTAAAAACACGATCACCGTGGTGGTCGAGGGACAAGCGTTTGTGAGTCAGCATATTGGTGACCTTGACCACTGGCCGGTTGTGGAGGCATTCACGGCCACCATTCGCGACCTTTGTGCAATGTATGAGGTGGAGCTCGAACAGGCGATTATTGCGCATGATGCGCACCCGGCATATGTCTCGACAGATCATGCGCTTACGCTGCCTGGTCAGCATGTGGCAGTGCAGCATCATCGCGCACACATCGCGAGCGTGCTGGCTGAGCGTGGCTGCTGGTCCGAACGCATCATTGGTCTAGCCTTTGACGGTACCGGCTACGGTGATGACGGATCGATCTGGGGCGGTGAGATATTTGTCGGGTCACTGAGCGAAGGGTTCCAGCGTGTTGCTCACTTGCGGCAAGCGGTGCTTCCTGGTGGCGATGCGGCAGCCCGATGGCCAGTCCAAGCAGCGGCGGGGTTCTTCGTCGCCATTGAGGGCTTTCCGGACCTTACTGCTCCACCCTTTCGCTTCCCTGAGCAGTACGAGAAGGCACGTGAGTTAGTGGCTCGCGGCCTGCGTTGTTTTCCCACCACCTCAATGGGACGACTCTTTGATACTGTTGCGGCGCTTTGTGGTTTTACCCGATCGATCAGCTTTGAGGGCCAAGCTGCCATGTGGTTGGAGCATCTCGCGCAGAAGTCACCGCCGGTGCAGCCTTATCCCTTCCCATTGGCTGAGGGAGAACTGGACTTCCGCCCACTCCTGGCTGCAATTGTTGAGGATCGCTGTCGAGGACGGGATATCACCGAGATTGCGCGGGCATTTCATGAGGCAGTCGCAGCAGCGGTCGTGACGGTTGTTGTGGAGTACTGTGCGGCATACCGTGCGCAACGGGTGGTTGTCTCTGGTGGTGTCTTCCAAAATGCCCTCCTGCTTGAACGGGTTGCGCAGCTCCTGCGGCCTCACCGGCTTGACTTGTGGATCAACCGCGCCGTACCACCGAATGATGGTGGCATCAGCCTTGGACAAGCAGCTCTCGCTGCCTGTCTTGGTATCGCCAGGTGAGACAGCCAGGCGTCCACTCTCTATCCGAAGAGCCTGTGCCAGTGAAAGTCGAGCGAGCCGCCAACGAGGAGTCGCCAGGCTGGGTGTACTCCGAAGCGGACGAGTGCAAGTCACGCACTGAGCGCGAGCATGGCGGTGAGCAGATCGTTGACTGCTGCATGCGCGAGTTGCCGGAAGACACCAGCCACCAACGCGAGTGCTGCGACGTTCAGCCTATCGAGGTGCAAAGAGAGCCATGGTGAGCGGCGGAGCTGAGGCGCGAGTGGCCGGGACCGCGGCGACGTACTGGTTGGACCTGCTTCTTTGTCTGTGGTGCAGGCCTCTCGTGGCTCTCCGCTTCATGCATCCTGACTCGATGCCCTTGGTGTCTCTCCATCTCGTGCCCTGGTGGATGGTCCTGTACTCCGTGTTGCGCCGAGTCAGGAACATGAGTGAGTGCTCGCGTCCTTGCCCTGAGCCGTCCAGAGGTGAAGGGATCGTTCTGCACGGGGCAACCATTCATTGGATCCTCTGGCTGGTCATGCTGCTCTGCGTCATCCCGATTCTGGCAACTGGGCTCTTCCTCGGGCGGCGCTCTGACCAGACCGGTCCGGGTCGCTGGCACTGGCGCCTCATCGGGGGCTTCGGAAGCATTCTCGGCCTCGGTCACCATCTCTACACGCTACGCACTGGCCCCCAACCGTCCATGGATGATCCCTACCTGACACTCCTCATAGACAATATTCACGGCGCCTTTCTCTGGTACTGGATGAAGCGAGGAGTGCGCCATCGAGCCCACCGTGCCAGCAACAACGGATCCACCGTCGACATGGCTGGATAAAGCGATATCTCTTCGAGGTGTAGGCAGCGAGGACAAGCTGGACGTCGTTGAGTACCAACGATTGCCGCAAAGAATCCACTATTCGTGATTTTGACAACGTCTCATCTCGGGTGACGATCACTAGACATTGCTTGGCATGCTCGTGCGCCTGGCGGCACCATTGCTGCTGGCGGGAACCTCCGTGGGGACCATAAGCGAGATGCTTGGCGTCGGGTGAGGAGTGATGAGGATGCAGTGGAACGAGTGGTATCTGCTCTTCTCTGCGATCGCCTACTTTGGCGGTGTTGCCCTCGGGATCGCAGTCAGCACATTCAGGATTGTACGACGCTTTCGTCATTTTCGCCTGCTCGACTGGGTCTACGAACTCTTCGTCGCTTGGCTCTTCATGGCAGCCCTCTGGCTGGGAATCCGCCAAGGGCCGATCTGGGATGCCGAATTGGCGGGGAGCCCGATTGGGCTGCGCAGCCTGGTTGCACTCGTCTGGGCAGGAGGCTCGATCGCTGGTGCCTGGTGGGTGGTCAGGCGATCCGCCGGCTAGAGCGAACAGAAGGCCAGGAGGAAATCACAACGGGCATGAAGGCAGCGTGCCGTCTTGGGCTTGGCATGCTGGTCAGGACGCAGGGACAGGTTTGAGTGTACAAGCACTCGTCGTCTTTCCGAACCGAGGGATCTATGGGTCATGCAGCGTGAGGAACGTGTGCCTGTCCAGGGTTGACGCAAGATGCGCGAGCGACCGCAGAGGGGTGAAGCCGGAAAGGGAGCGGATTGTTATGCCGTCGGGAACGATCACCGACACGCTGGCTGATCTGGATGCTCAGCGTGCTTCTCCCGTTCGGGGTGAGGCGCTCATCGGCCGCCGGCTGAACCGGGGCAAGTCCAGCCGCTCGTATAGCCGGCTCCTTCGCGCGACCCCGTGCCTGGTCGAGTTCGTGCTGGTCGGCGAGAGCCTGTGGCACGGCCCATGGCAGTGAATGGATGATCCCCTCAGTGCGGGAGTGCAGGCTGCGCTCGCCGCAGCCTTCCCGTGGCCCTGGCTCACGCTGCGAACTCGACGCCGAGCGAGCTGCACCGGTAGAGCGGTAGCTCCGCCCGTGGAACCGCCTGACCTCCCGAGCGCTCCCAAAGCCGGGCGTGGAGGCCCGAGCTCCCGTGCGACGCCAACTGGCCAGCGAAGGATTGCTCGATCTGTTCGAGAGTTGACACGAGGCGACAGCATTGTGCCTGACAATGGGAGTTGCCCCGGTTTAGGGCACAGTGAGCAGCCTGGTTGAACCACACCCCCGTGCAAGCGTTGTGCCGTCCCCCTTGAAGGACCTACCGGCTGCTCGGCAAGAGACAAGCACGTGCTTCTCTTGTGCCTCTAGGGCAACTCTTGACTGCGAACAGGTGTTCTATTACGATGAATCCGAACGAATGTGCGAGGCACGGTGGGGCACGGAAAGGAGGACACGTGCCAGGAGTTCAGACGATTCCGTTGCGAGCGAACACTCGGGCAGAGAGCACCCCACTTGCACCAGGGATATCGACCAGTGAGGGCACAGCCGCCACGCTATCCGCAGTTGATCCTCGCCGCGAGCGGATCGCCTCCCTCCGCCGGCTGCTCGTTGAACGGTTTGGGCCGCATGTCCTGCTTGACTGGACACAGCCTTCTTCCTCACACGCAGCGTGCACTGAGTGTGTCCCCACACAGTGCGTCCGGAATCCGCGTGCTCTGCCGACCGAGCTCTTAGGGCTCGACCTCGCACTTGGTGGCGGAATCCCTCGCGGGCGACTCACCGAACTTGTTGGCCCACCCTATTCCGGGAAGCGGACACTCGCGAGCTGGCTTGTGCGGACGACACAGCGGATCGGTGGCTGGGCAGCATATCTCGACGCTGCGCATGGTGCCGACTTCGATCGTCTCCATCGCTGGGGTGTTGACCTGCGCGACCTTCTCCTCGCCTTGCCGCGGACACTGACTGAGGCCTTGGAACTTGCTCGCCTCCTGCTCCTTGCTGATGCGCTTGATCTTGTGGTGCTCGATCTTCCTCCACACTGGGCAACTCGCTCAGCACTTGAGCGTGGACTTCGGCAGCTTCGCCCGCTCCTCCGCGGTCGGCCAACCGCGCTCGTCGTGGTCCGCGACCGGGCGAGCGGACCCGGGCTTGCGGCAGCCCAACTCCGCCTGCGTCTCGAGCCACTCGCCCAACTCGTGCCGCCGAATCCCTTCGGTTCGACCATGCTGCCCAGCGGGCTCCGCGTCCGCATCCATGTGGAGCGGAGTCATCGTTGGCCGTTGTGCGAGCCGCCCGTCCCGGTCGAGTTCAGCGAGCGCGAGGGAGTCCGCCTTGCTCTTGAGCGGATCGATCTTGCGCTCGTCGGGGGGATCATCGTCCAGCACCCGCTCGGCTTGACCTTCGCGAATACCGTGCTCGGCCGGAGCCGCGAGGCAGCAGCGGCACGACTCACCAGTGATCCTGCGCTTTGGTCACAACTTGAGGAGGAGCTCCGTGCGCGTTGGCTATCTCTGGCTCGACCGCTTACCAAGCGTCTCGCTTGCTGAGGTGCTCACTCCACTTACTCCGGCTGTCCAGTTGGACGAGGAGCGAACCGGTGTTTGGTTCGAGGCAAGTGGTGTCCGACTCCTCTACGGTGACGAGCAGCGTTATGGCCAAGCAGTGCTTGCTGCACTCGCGGCAGCTGGTGGGGCTGGCCGACTTGGCATCGCAGCGACGCCGTGGATTGCGCGCGTCGCAGCACGGCTCGCGGCGACGGGAGAGGTCACGGTTGTCCCGATCGGCGAAGCACGCGCTTTCCTTCGCCCGCTTCCACTCGAGTGGCTGCCGCTCCCGCGCCAGGTGTTGGCGCGACTCCGTGCGCTCGGTGTTTCGACAATTGGTCAGTTCGCTGACTTGCCACCAGGAAGTATTCAACGACGCTTTGGTACAGAAGCGCTCACTGCCCATCGGATTGCACGGGGTGACGACCCGATACCGTTCCGTGGCCAAGTGCCAGTCGAGCCGCTCCGCTTTGAGCGGACGCTCGAGCCGCCAGCTGTGACGAGTGATGCGCTCGCACTCACGCTCCATGCATTAGCAGCGCAGGCAATGGAGGCGCTCAATCGGCTCGGTCACGTCGCCTGGCGCCTGCAACTCGAACTTGTCGCCGAGGATGGGCGGAGTACGTCGTGTCGTCGACATTTCCCATATCCGCTGCGGACAGCAGAGGAACTCGCCGAGAGTGCTCGTGCCCTTGCCCTACGCTGCGTGCTTCCCGGGGCCGTGACGCTGCTCCGACTCGTCATCGACGCGCATGGCACTGTCACAGCGCACCAGCCGGGTTTGCTTGTCGAGGCTCCGAGTCGGCGCAAGGAGCGTGAGCGGGTCTTCACCCTCGCCCAGCGCCTGGTGCCGGGAC
Source organism: Thermomicrobium sp. (assembly GCA_034435855.1). Taxonomy (GTDB): domain Bacteria; phylum Chloroflexota; class Chloroflexia; order Thermomicrobiales; family Thermomicrobiaceae; genus Thermomicrobium. The sequence continues at coordinate 20,803 of DAOTWO010000347.1, forward strand.
ACGTCGTGCGGGTCGTTGAGCATTGCCCAGTTGCCCCGCTCCCCGAACAGCGCTGGCGTCTGGAGGGGCTTGCGAACGAGGAGGCGCATCCTGCTCGTGGCGAGCCAGTGCGGTTGATTCGGCGCGCACAAAACTGGTGGCTGGACGTTGCTGGGCAACGCCTGCGTGTCGTGCGGAGTGGTCCCTGGGAACGGATCGATCTCTGGTGGCCAGAGAGACAGCATCGCCGAACAGGATGGGTGGAGCTTGCAGACGGTCAGCGACTCCTCCTGAGCTGGGATGCACGCGACAACCAGTGGCGACTGGTCAGCCGCCTTGACTGAGGAGAAGGGAGGCCATGACTGCACCGTACGCCGAACTCCACGCACACTCCTGTTTCTCACTCCTCGATGCGCCGTGCCAACCCGAGCAGCTCATCGAGCGAGCTGCCGCGCTGGGCTACCAGCATCTCGCACTCACCGACCACGATGCGCTGCACGGTGTCGTTCGCTTTGTCCGTGCTGCAGAGCGTGCAGGGATTCATCCTGTTGTTGGGGCTGAGGTGACCATGGAGGACGGGAGTCATCTCACACTCCTGGCTGAGAATGACCGCGGTTACGCGACGCTGGCGCGCCTCCTCTCGGCGGCTCGCCTTGGATGGTCGACCCCTGATGGCCCTGAATCGACCGGCACGCAGCTCGCTCTCGAAGGTTCACCGGGACGACGCGCGGTTGCACTCCCCTGGGAGTGGCTTGCAGAGTGGCACGATGGACTCATCATCCTCACTGGCTGCCGAGAAGGGCCGATTGCGCGCGCGCTTGCCCGTGACGGACGAGCCGCAGCCTGGGCCTGGACTACCCGTCTGGCCCGCCTCTTTGGCCCAGAGCGCTGCTTTGTGGAGCTCGAGGACCACGGTGAGCGTGGCGATCGCCAGCGGGTGAGCGAGCTGGTCAATCTGGCCGAAGCCACCGGTCTCTCAGTCGTCGTGACCGGCAATGTCCACTATCTCGATGAGCAGAGCTGGCGTCTGCAAGACGTGCTTGTCTGCATTCGGGAGGGTATTACCGTCGATACCCCACACCCAACCCGCAAGACCTCGTCGGCCTATCGACTCGTCGCACCAGCGACGATGGCTCGCCGGTTTCACCACCTGCCGGAGGCTCTGGTCAACACGGTGCGCCTCGCTGAGCGCTGCCAGGTCTCGCTCGATTTCCGTCAGGTCCGCTTCCCACCACTCCCCCATCTCGTTCCGCCTGGCGAGACACCGATGCAGGTCTTACGTCGTCAGGCCTACGAGGGAGCACAACGCCGCTACGGCACGCTCTCCGAGCCGGTCGTGCGGCAGCTTGAACACGAACTTGGCGTCATTGAGCGGCTCGGCGTCGCTGAGTTCTTCTTGATCTGCGCCGATCTCGCCAATCGCTTCCGCGGACGCGGGCGTGGCTCAGCAGCTGACTCGCTCGTCGCCTACTGCTTGGGGATTACGCAGGTCGATCCGCTTGCCCATCGCCTGCTCTTCGAGCGCTTCCTCAACGAAGAGCGACCCTCAATGCCGGACATCGATATCGACTTTGGTCTCGAAGACCGCGAGCGAGCCATTGCCTACGTCTATGCCACCTATGGCGTCGAGCATGCTGCCATGGTTTGCAATTATGTCACATTCCAGGCCCGTAGCGCAATTCGTGACCTCGGGCGCGTTCTTGCATTGCCACCAGAGCTGGTCGACGAGCTCGCCAAGAGCCAGGGACGCCTCGGCGAGCCGCTCGCAGCAGTTGCGCGCACGCTCATGCCACGTCTCAATGAGGAAGAACAACGCCGGCTCAAGTGGCTCGTGCGTCTGGCCCCAGCGTTGGAAGACATTCCGCGTCATCTTTCTGTCCATGTCGGTGGCATGGTCATCACCGGCCGACCGGTTGTGGAGCTGACCACCGTCGAGCCCTCGCGGATGCCGGGACGGATTGTCCTTGGTTGGGACAAACGGGATATTGAGGAGGCGGGACTGATCAAAACCGATCTGCTCTGCGTGCGTGCCATCTCGGTTGTTCACGAGGCGGTTGAACTGATTGAGCGGGTGAGCGGCATCCAGATCGATCTGGAACAGCTACCGCTCGACGATCCAGCTGTCTACCGGCTGTTGCAAGAGGCAGACACAATCGGGACGTATCAGGTCGAGAGTCGCGCACAACAGCAGAGCTTGCCGCGCACACGCCCCGAACGATTCGAGGATCTGATCGCCCAGGTGGCGATCATTCGGCCCGGCCCAATCCAGGGTGGCATGGTGCATCCCTATATTCGCCGCCGCCAAGGGCTTGAGCCGGTCCGGTATCTCCATCCTAAACTCGAGCCAATCCTGCGCGAGACGCTCGGTGTCATCCTCTACCAGGAGCAAGTCTTGGAAGTTGCCATGGTCATCGCCGGGATGACAGCTGGTCAGGCTGACGCCTTCCGGCGTGCGATGGGGAGCAAGCGCTCACGTGCAGCGATGGAGGCGTTACGCGGTGACTTCCTCGCTGGAGCCGAACGCAACGGGGTTCCGCGGTCGGTTGCCGAGCGCATCTTCGCTCAGATGGCGGCATTTGCCGAGTTTGGCTTCTGCAAAAGCCATGCTGCAGCGCTGGCTCGCACAGCCTACGAAACGCTGTGGCTCCGCGCACATTACCCGGCTGCTCTTCTCTGCGCTCTCTTGAACAACCAGCCGATGGGCTTCTACGCGCCGGAAGTACTCGTCTGGGATGCACTGCGTCGCGGTATCCGCGTTCTGCCACCGGACGTCGTACGGAGCGAAGTGCGAGCAACGCTTGCCGGTGATCCAGTGCACGGCCCGGTACGGCTCGGTCTTGCTAGCATCCGTGCCATTGGGCGAACCACAGCGGAACGCATTGTCTCGGAGCGGGCGAGACAGCCGTTCCGGGACCCAGCTGACGTCGTCCGGCGGGCTGCGCTCACTGCAGAGCAGGTCGAGGCCCTGGTTCTCGTCGGTGCTTTTGCGTCGCTCGCCCCTGGACGAGGCCGTCGCGAGCTCCTGTGGGAGCTGCTCGCCGTGGTAGCGGAGCAGACGACACAGCCGTGTCTTCTGACGGCACTCGAACCGTCAGTCTCGTTCGTCGAACCGGATGCCGTCGAGCAGACGTTTCTCGACTATGCTATTCTCGGCTTTTGCCTCGATCGTCACCTGATGGAGCTCTACGCACGCCAGCGGCAGCTTCTGCGTGTCGTTCCAGTTGTACGGCTGCGGACATTGCCACACGGTACAACGGCTCGTGTCGCTGGACTCGTCGTGTGCCGGCAGGCGCCACCAACAGCGCGCGGTGTCCTTTTCCTGACCCTCGAGGATGAGACTGGACTTATCAACGTGATCGTCCCGCCGCCGGTACGCGAGCAGTACCGAGCGCTCCTGCGCCGCCAACCGGTACTGGTGATCGACGGACGAGTTGAGCGCGAGGGATCACTGGCCAGTCTGGTCGCTGAGGAGGTGCGTCCGCTCGGACGAGCAATGCTCCCGCTCTCGAGCCGCGTTGGTACGCTCTCGCACGACTTCCGGTGAGACTACGCGAGTTGCGCCAAGTTTGTTCCCCTCGTTGGCCAAGATCCAAAGCATGACGGCCAGGTGTTGTCGCTCGGTGGTGTCCAGTTCGTCCCACACCGCCAGGCGCTCGCGAACATGCTCGACAGTCGGATGCTGAGCACGGGTTCGCCCACCAAGAAAGTAGGTGGCCAAGCTACTCGTCACCATCCCAATGATGCCGATCCCCACGAGCATCAGGACGGCTGCGACCATGCGCCCGGCAACTGTCTGCGGCGCGATGTCACCGTATCCGACGGTCGTCACGGTGACCACTGCCCACCAGAGTGCCTCACCGTAACTGCCTACACCTGGCTCAACAAAACGGAAGATCGCACTTCCAAGGAGTACGATACCACTCGCGACCGCAAGCACATAGCCAAGCCCATTCTGACGTGCCACGGCCTGGAGTTCACGGCTGGCTCGCCAGAACCAGACGCCAGCACGGAGAACGCGCAGAAGCCGGACAAGGCGGAGCACGCGTGCTGCCCGGAAAATATCCCACGGGAGAATGGCGACCAGCTCGATCACATGTTCGCGGATGAAGCGACGGCGATCGGATGCTCGCGTCAACCGAACCGCGTAGTCTGCAACGAAGATGATCCAGATTCCATAGCTCACCAGCTCTCCTTCGGGTGACGGCGGCAACGTGAGGAGCCAGACGGCAAGGACGGCGAGTGCTCCCATCGCTGCCTCGTAGAGCCACGCGCTCCTTTGGCGTTGAGATGGTCCCATTGATCCCCCCGCCTTATGCTTGCTTCGATACCATGAGTATCGCCGAATGGTCATGGTCTGACGAGTACACTGCCCTTGAGCAGCCTCTTGCCCTCGCATCCGCCCTGTCTCTGCCATGCTGGCACCCAATGCTCACTTCTTAGACCGACCTTCAGGAAGAAGGGACTGGACATCACCTGGCGATCAGACAATCGCCATGCAGCCAACCGGCACGTTTGCGGGGCTCGCTGCACGGTCGCGAGTCAGTCTTTGTGGACAGTTCGGCAGCGACAGCAACCAGCACACTCTTGTTTTCTTCATGAGGATATGAGATAATCCGACCAGAAAGGACGCGGGGTATGCTCTCGCAGACGAGCCGCTATGCCTTGACCGCTGCCATCGCCCTCGCTCAGCGTCCGGATCGCTGGGTACGGGCACAGGATCTCGCCCTCGAAACCGGTATTCCCGCCAACTACCTTACAAAGATCCTCCACACCATGGCGCGGGCGCGTCTTCTCCGGTCCCAGCGTGGCCGTCAGGGTGGCTTCCGCCTTGCTCGTCGGCCCGAAACAATTTCCCTACTGGAGGTCGTCTCGCTGTTCGAGGAGCCTCACTTTCTGAGCTACTGTCTCCTCGGTACTGGGAGTTGCCCGGCAGATCGGCCCTGTCTGGCTCATCAGCGTTGGCTCGCGGCAGTTGAGGCAATCTCTCGGTTCCTCGACGGTACCACTCTGGCCGACATTGCCATCACGCCCGATGGGAGCCCAGTCGGTCCGCTCACCGTTCAGTGGCCAGAAAGTGCATCGCGAACGGCTGTCGGTTTTGAGGAATAGGAGGAATCTATGAGCCTGACCGCTGAGGAGATTCGGCAGCATCATCGGGCACTCTACGAGCATCTCGTTGCGCTCGTGCCTGAAGACGACACGGTACCTAATCCTGAAGGCCTGGTGCGCTTCCTTCGTGAGGAACTGCTGCCGCATGCCCAGGAAGAGGAACAGGAGCTCTATGACCGGATCGAGTCCCTCATCCCGCCCGGGGAAGCGACCCGGACCATGCGCCTCGACCACGAGGCAATTGCGTGGTACACCGAAGAACTCGCTCGGCTTACTGCGACACTCGCGTCTGGCCCTATGGACGAGCGTGCACAGTATGCCCGGCAATTTGTACGTCGGGCTCACGAACTTGCAGCGATCGTCCGTCTGCATCTCGAAAAGGAAGAACAGGCGTACTTGCCGCTTTACGACCGGCTTACCCAGGAACGTGTACTCGATGTTCGCACAGTTCCACCCCCCACAGCGTCATCCCCTGATCTTCCAAACCTTTGAGTCTCTTGCTCCTGGTGAAGCCTTTCTCTTGGTCAACGACCACGATCCAAAGCCTCTGTATTACCAGTTCCAGGCCGAACGCGCTGGTACCTTCAGCTGGGACTATGTGGAACGCGGTCCTGAGGTCTGGCGGGTCCGCATCGGCAAGGTCGCCTAGGCCTCGCATCAGGAGGTGAGCCATGATCGCGGGCACGTCGCAGCGCCTTCCGCAGTGGGTTCCACGACTCGCCCTCGCTGTCGGCGCGCTGCTCGCAGCACTTGGTGTGCTCACCGGTCTTACTCGCATGGGATGGAATATCCCCCTTCCGCACCGCGCGCGGCTCACCGTCGAACATGGCCCGCTCTTGGTTGGTGGTCGGCTTTTTTGTCACGCTGATCGGCTTAGAGCGGGCCGTCGCGGTGGGCCGACGCTTCATGCTCCTTGGGCCAGTGGCGGCTCTCGCAAGTACGGTTGGTCTCGTGCTCGCTGCGCCGCCACTGGCCGTCGATAGTCTGCTCTTGCTTGCCTACCTGGGCTTTGCGGCTACTTTCGGCTATCTCCTGTGGGTGGCGCGCACGGCGCATCACACCGTAATGTTCGCTGGCGCACTCGCCTGGCTCGCCAGTGGCTTGCTTTGGATCATGGGATTCTCCTTACCAACCATAGTCCCGTGGTGGATCACTGGCTTTGTTCTCATCATCACCGGCGAACGACTCGAACTGGCACGTGCCCTTCGACCCGATCGCCCCACCCGCATCTGGTTCTTTACGGCGATAACGCTGTTGCTGGTTGCGACTGGCATTGAACTTGCGTTCCCAGAAGTTGGGGCTCGACTTCGTGGGTTCGCGCTTCTGCTTCTCGCTGCCTGGCTCCTGCGTTGCGATGTCGCACGGCGTGGACTGCGCCAACATGGAGTTCTTTGCTACAGCGCTGTCTGTCTCCTGCACGGGTATGCCTGGCTCGCCGTCGGAGGTTTGCTCGCGCTCGCTTACGGGCACCAGCAAAGCGGCTTCCTCTACGATGCCGAGATCCATGCGGTCTTGCTCGGCTTCGTCTTCTCGCAGGTTTTCGCCCACGCACCAATCATCCTCCCTGCCGTCGCGGGTCTGCGTCTGGCGTTCCGCTGGTTCGCCTATGGGGCCCCGCTTGCTCTCGGCCTCTCGCTCACGGTACGGCTCGCAGGCGATCTGCTCGCTCATTGGGAGCTTCGTCGACTCGGTGGACTCGGAAATGCGCTGAGTCTCGCCCTCTTCGCCGTTACAACGGTTCTCGCTGCCCTCCTCGCGCAGCGGGGCGTCTCCCCGGATCGCTCAATCTCCGCTAGACTGGCCCTGCAGGCGGCCGGAGCGGGTGGCGAACAAGGGGGGAATGACGATGCGCGTCTGTCTCGGCGACCGGTTATGGACGAACGATGGTCATGAGGCAGGAACGGTCGAGTGGATGCTACTGGATCCGACGTCGCACCGCGTCAATGCCGTGGTCATTCGGCGAGCATTGATCCTTCGACACAGTCTTGTTGCTCCACTGGGAGAACTTCAGGTCGTCAAGACAGCGGAGCATGAAGAGCGGCTTATTGTCCGTCGCTCGCGTGCTGATCTGGAGACACTGCCAGAGTTCTACCGCGAACTCTTCACTGGCGAATTGGTGTGGCAACTGACCGGTGAACGAGCAACTCCCTTCTTCATTCCCGGTTGGTTACCACCAGCTTCTCTGCAGGAATCGCCGCCGTCGACAGAAGTGATTGAACTCGGCGAACTGGTGCGAGCGATCGACCAGGCGAATGCGGTGTTGCATCGTGGTGCGGCCATTGTGACCGCCGAGGGGGAGCGGGTCGGCCACCTCCAGGAGCTCTGTGCGTCGCTGCCAGACGGTCAGGTCGTCCATGTTACGGCCCGACATGGCCTTCCTCCGCATGAGATGGAAATCCCGGCTGAGGCCATAAGCGGGGCAGACGACGGTATGCTCTTTCTCCGTTGGTGGCGCCAGGACTTCGAGCAGGCAGTTCGCTCTGCCCGATAACCGCCATGGAAGCAATCCTGCCTGAGGAGGGAGGCTACACTGCATGAGCTCTCAGGATGTTCGCGGGATCGTCGTCGGAAGCCGCAACGCCGCAGTTGGGTTTCCGGCCGCGATCCGGATCCTTCGTGCTGGTGGTTCTGCTGTCGATGCCGCAATCGCCGCGGTGAAAGCGGTTGAGGATGATGTTCGTGATCAGGGTGTAGGAACCGGTGGCATTCCAAATCTGCTCGGTGAAGTTGAGCTGGATGCCAGCATCATGGACGGACGAACATTGGCCGCCGGCGCCGTCGGCGCAGTCAAGCACTATCCGCATCCGATCGAGATCGCACGGCGTGTCATGGAGTGCACGCCGCACGTCCTTTTGGTCGGGGATGGTGCCGAACTCTTCGCTCGCACCCATGGGTTTGAAGTGGCCAATCTGCTCACCCCCGAGGCCGAGGCAGTCTGGCAGGCCGTCATCCACGGCGAACGTGCCCCGGAACAGAACGTGTACGAGGATCGATACCAGCTCTACATGTCGGTCGTCCGTCGCTGGACGGAGCTCCTCCACCGGGACCTGTTCGGTACAACCAATGTCATTGTGCGGGATCTTGATGGGAATATCGCCTGTGCGGTCTCTACAAGCGGCTGGGGGTTCAAGTGGCCTGGGCGGCTCGGTGACTCCCCGATCATCGGGGCAGGGAACTATGCCGACAACCGCTACGGTGCCGCTGCCTGTACCGGCCGTGGCGAAATGGCAATCCGCTGTGCGACAGCTCATAGCGTCGTGATGTACCTCCGCTTCGGACTGCCCCTTGAGGATGCACTTCGACAAGCCATGCTGGATCTCCGACACCTTGAAGATCCATATGCTGAGGCCGAGACAGTCATGAATATTGTCGCTATGGATCGCAATGGCAACGTTGCAGCTGCTTCAACCTCGCCTCATGCCACGTACATTGTGCAGACTCTCGATATGGAGACCTACGAGGAGCGGCCCCGTCTGTATGTCCCCCTCCGTGAGTGAGCATGTTTCGAGCCTTCTCTAGCCATCCGTTGGTGAGTGCTGGGTTATCACATTGCCCCCTGCTGTGAGTACTGTTGCCAAAGGCAAGGGTAATGGACCTGATGCCGTAGGCGAGTCGATGATTCGCGAAAAGGGGGACAATGTGAAACAGACAATAACCGTCCGCACGCCGGACGGAAAACAGCGTGACCTTCCGCCCGACCAAGTCAATCGTCTCCGTGCATCGTTAAGCGGTTCACTTTTGGATCGGAACTCGAGCGGCTATGAGGAGGCTCGCCGCGTCTGGAATGGCATGATCGACCGTTACCCTGCGCTGATCGCGTGCTGTACAAGCACCGAGGATGTGCAGCGTGTCGTCACCTTTGCTCATGAGCACCAGGCGATCCTTGCAGTGCGAGGTGGTGGACACAGCTTCCCTGGCTACTCCACGTGTGACGATGGCATTGTCTTGGATCTCTCACCAATGCGCCAGGTCTACGTGGACGCGGTCATGAGGACAGCACGGGCCGAGTCCGGTCTCCGTTGGGGTGACCTCGATGCAGCCACTCAGCAGCACGGACTGGTCCTTACCGGTGGTCAGATCTCACACACCGGCATTGCTGGCCTCACACTTGGCGGTGGTATAGGCTGGCTGGCACGAGCGTTTGGCCTCACCATCGATCACCTCCAGGGCGCAGATGTTGTGACAGCTGACGGCCAGCTTCGCCGCGCTGCACTAGATGCGGATGCCGACCTCTTTTGGGCAATCCGGGGCGGCGGCGGGACCTTTGGCGTGGTTACCGCGTTCGACTACGCGCTGAACCCGCTGGAGCCTCAGGTTACCGTGCTCCAAATAGCCTTTCCAATTCACGAAGCAGCCAATGTGTTCCAAGCAGGCGAGGCACTACTTGCCGCCGCTCCCGATTCAGTGTCTGCCACCTTTGCTTTTGTGAGAACACCGGAGGGCATGCCACTCGCTGCATTGACAGTCGTGGCCATAGACCCGCCGGACGATGCAGTGCAACGACTCGAGCCGTTTCGCCATATCGGGCCAGCAGTCTTCGAAGAGATCGTCACTACACCCTATACCGCGCTGCAGCGTATGCTCGATGAGGTCGCTGCGGTAGGACTCCGCTACTATATGAATCGAACTCCAGAGGTCGTTGGGCCGCTGGCCGCTCATTATGAGGAGGCACCATCACCGGGGAGCCTTGTTCTCTTTGTCAGGCTGGGTGGCGCCGTTGCACATGTAGCACCAGAGGAAACCGCATTTGCGCATCGCTCCTTTCCATGGTCTTTGACTGCCCTCGCGATCTGGCGGGATCCAGGAACAGATGAGGCAAATCGCAACTGGATCGAACGGACATGGAGCAGCTTACCTGCGCTTCCACAAGCAGTGTATGTCAATGAACTCGAGGAGGAAGGATCAGCGAGAGTTCGTGCTGCCTATGGCATGAACTACGCACGGCTAACCGCACTGAAGAAGCGATACGATTCCGATAATCTTTTCCGCCGAAACCAAGATATCCCCCCTGCCTGAAGTTGCGGGCTGGTTCTTGGTAGTGCTGATGCTCCTTGGCCGATTCTGGGAGGGAGCTCCCCCAGAATCAGCCGCCAAGTGCCACGCCAAAGAGTCGGCCGACACCAAAGGTGATCGCGGCTGCAGTGAGTCCAATGAGCACCTGTCGCAGTCCTGAGCGGAGCGCGCTCCGACCAGTGATGACGGTGATGCCTGCGCCCAGTGCGAACAGGGCGATCGCACTCAATCCCACGCTCAAGGCAGCAGCCTGAAGCCCTCCCATCACAAGATACGGAAGCACCGGCACAATTGCGCCGACGGAAAACAGCGCAAAGGAGGCGATAGCGGCCTCCCATGCTGAGCCCCCAAGTTCCTCCGGATCGATGGCCAGTTCCTCGCGCACCAGCGTCTCGAGGGCAGGTGCACCTTCGCGGATTAAACGGTCAGCCAGCTGGCGAGCTGTCTCGGCTGGAACCCCCTTGGCCCGATAGATGAGTTCGAGTTCCTCGCGCTCCTCTTCGGGGAACGCGATCAGCTCCTCACGCTCAATGCGAATCTGATGCTCGTAGAGTTCTCGCGCACTCTGCACCGAAAGCCATTCCCCCATGGCCATCGAAAGTGAACCTGCCAGTAACCCCGCAATCCCAGTCAGCAGGATGGTGCGTGGAGCGAGATCAGCTCCTGCCACGCCCATCACGAGACTCAGGTTCGATACCAAGCCATCGTTTGCGCCGAGCACTGCCGCGCGAAGGGCATTCCCTCCAATCGCGCGATGGCGTCCCTCCAGCACGGCCAGTGCGCTCCCTGGCAACCCGCTCGGTCGCTCGCGTCCAATCAGCTGCAAGATGCGAGCATGCTGGTGTTCTGCCTCCGGCAGGCCTGCGTTTGCGGCTTCTGCTTGAGCGTCATACTTCGCCTGGTCTGCCCACTCCCGAGCGGTCACAGTCGGTAGCACAAGAGTGGGACCAAATCGCCGTGCAATCCAGATCAGCACGCGCGTACGCCAGCTTGGGCGCGTGGACGAAATCGTAACGCCGGCTTCCGAGAGCTTCTGCCGCCAGAAGTCCGCGTGCTGTTGTTCCATCTCTGCGAGGCGGCGAAAGACTTCCCGGAGCTCTGGTGAGATCTCTGTCTCTGACAGCGCCGTGTACAGGGTGGCGCTGTCCACTTCGTCTTGGAAATTCCGGCGATAGCGTGCAAGTGCTGCGCGATTCGAACCCATGGCTCCCACCCTTCCCCTCGTCGCCTATTTCGACAGTACCATTGGCCGGGCATCGTGTGGAGTGTGTACCGACTGGGGGTGGGGATGGAGTTCGCTGACTTTTGGACGCGGACGAGTGGGACTTGGATCAATGCGGCCACAGTCGCGCTTGGGACCACTTTTGGCCTGCTCCTGCACGGTCGACTTCCCGAGCGGATGCAGCGGATCACCGTGCAGGGAGTGGGGCTGGTCACCGTCTTCATCGCGCTCTCGATGGCCGGAAGCCTTGCCCGTGCGACGGTCGGACGCCTTGATGGAGTCGTGCTGGGGCTCCTGACATTGGTCATCGGGGGGCTCCTCGGCGAGTGGTGGCGCCTTGAAGAAGTGCTCGAAGGACTCGGCAATTGGATCAAACGACGAGTCGGTGGCAGCGGGGCCTTCACCGAAGGCTTCGTGGCAGCCAGCTTGCTCTTCTGCGTCGGCCCGATGACCTTGATCGGTTCGCTCAATAATGGTCTCACCGGTGATGCGACGCTGCTCGTCATTAAGGCAACGTTGGACGGCCTCTCGAGTGTTGCGCTTGCCAGTGCCTACGGCATCGGGGTTGGTTTCTCCATTCTGGTCATTCTTCTGTACCAAGGTGGAGTCTCGCTTGCCGCCGGTGCGTTGGCGCAGGTGCTCCCAGATCCGGCCAACGACCCTCGTATCCTTCTCGTCACAGGAGTTGGGGGGATCATGATGATCGGTATTGCGCTGAATCTCCTTGGGTTGGGTCGGGTTCGCGTTGCCTCATTTTTGCCAGCGCTCGCTCTCGGTCCGCTGATTTCAGCGATTGCGCATTGGATCAACTGATCGCACTCCCCAATCATCGTGCTCACTGCGTATAGATCGTCACTGTCGCAAGCGCAACCCACGGTTCTTCCCCAAACTCACCGGGGGTCGCGAGTGACAGGCTGACTTGGAGTTGCGGGCTATCAAGCAAGTATGGCTTGTCGATCACCCATGCAACCGTCGCCCATTCGCCGTGTGGGAAAGGACTGGCTCCTTCCCAGACTGTAAGTCCATTGATTCCGATCCGTAACACCGGCATGAGCCGTCCTTGGTTCGTCATTCCCTCCGCGACGATGACCAGTCGCTGCGCAGGCGTGGGTGTGTTCAGCCAGATGCGGCCATTGCTGGCACCGCTCTGGAGCCCGTAGAGGACGCCAGCGTTGGCAGGCAACCCGAGTTCTGCGGTTGCACCGCTACTCGCCGGCGCAGATCCTGCAAGTCCGTTTCCAGGAAACGGATAGGCGGTCATTGCGCCGAGCAGCCCGCCGACTGTCGACAACGGCACCGGCTGCCCGGCCCGTGCCATTGGGGGTAAGGTTTGCCACGGATCGGGTGTCGGCGATGGGGTCGGGGTTGGTGTGGGCGTTGGTGATGGAGGAGGCGTCGGCGATGGCTCCAGCGAAGCGGTCGGTGTCGGAGTAGGTTCGGACCGAGAATTGCGGCCCTCTTCAGGCAGAGGAGAGTGCCAACTGGTCACGGGAGTCGGTGCTGGAGCAACTGGCACGACGGGAGAGCTCGGTTCGGGTGAGAGTAGTGCTGGCACTGTCACGGTGGGTGTGGGCGTTGGTGTTGGTTCGCGTGTCGGCGTTAGCGAGGGGTGTGGCGCTGGAGTTGGTGTGGGAGTGGTGGCACGGCTGACCGACAAGCCGGGAAGTTGCGGTAGTTGTGCCGGAGCAGGGAATGGAGTAGGTGTCGGCGTCGCGCGCTCGGTGCGTAGCGTGAAGGCCGGTGCGGAGGTAGTCACGCGTTGCCCTGCGTCAGCTGTCGGTCGGTTGCCACCGAGTGTACCGGCCAGCGCGATCCCGGCCCAAAGTCCGCCGATGAGCGCGGCCGTTGTCACGGCGACAGCAATGGGACGCCGCACCAATTCGGCAAGACGTGCGGTGAATCCTGGATGCTTGGTAGATGCCCGGAGATGGCCCCCTTCAGAAGACTCATATGGTGCCTTCACGCTTGGTGCGCGTGGAGCTTGTGGTCGCGCTTGCTCGCGCTGAAACTGCTGCTGTGCAAGCAGCTCCAGAAGGTGGGTTCCGACGGCTGGTGTGGGTTGCCCATGCACGCTTCGAAAGTGCGGGCAACGCTCGTAGGATCCAAGGCAGTAGGATGCTTGCCAAGCCAAATCCGACAAGGGCCGATGATCGGCGCGGCAGAGTCGCTGTTGTCCAAGTGAGAGAGCGTGCGCTTCAGGATCGGTCAGTAATCGGAAGTACGGGCAGGCTGGCCGTCGCTGGGCCGCCGGATCATCCTGCTGAGCCTCAGCGATCATCCTGCTGTCCTTTCGGCATCGGCGCGTGGTTCGCGACCATCGTGCTACGCTCCATTCACTCTCGGGTGTACTGTGCCAGCCTCTTGGTGGGAAGGGGGAATGGGGTCCCAAAACCAGTGGTGACAACGGGCTTGCGAAGCATGGACTCACTGGTATGGTGGCCGCTGTCACGGGAGATGCCTGGTGACTATGCAATGGCTACCACACCTGGAGTGCTGAAGACACCCCCTGGAGAGGCTTCCGCGCACACCTGCGATGTCGCTGTGCTCGGGCATGCCTCGTCGGCTAGCCGACGAGGCGTCTGGGGAGGAGTGGGTGGTCTCTTGAACCCAGAACGTCTATCGCCATGTGGGAATCGAGAGCCAACAACCCAACGTCTCAGTCCACGGTGCCCCAGCCACCGCCACCAGGCGTCTCGATGCGGATCCGGTCGCCGAGACGCACCGTCAGGCGCTGCTTGCCTCGCAGGATGATGGTCTCCTCGTGACCGTTGGCATCTCGGCGGATCAAGAGGTTACGCCCGGTCATACCTGGCTCTCCTCCCTGCAGGCCCCACGGGGCGAACCGACGGCGTTCACTGAGCAAGGTCACCTCGGCCTCGGTGAGGAACTCAAGCTCACGGATCAGACCGTTGCCTCCACGGAAACGACCACGCCCACCGGAGCCCTCACGGAGTGCGTACTGCGTGACGCGCAGCGGGTAGGCATATTCCAGCGCTTCTACCGGCGTATTCCGCGTGTTGCTCATGTGGACATGGACGGCGGAGAGACCGTCCAGTCCTGGCCGTGCGCCCATCCCACCGCCGAGGGTCTCGTAGTACGCGAACTGCTGTCCATTACGCGGATCGATTCCGCCGATGGTTACATTGTTCATCGTGCCTTGACTTGCTGCTGGGATTAGGTCGGGGAGTGCCTGGGCGAGCGCCCCGAAGAGAACATCGACAATCCGCTGGGAGGTTTCGACATTGCCGCCTGCGACGGCGCGCTGCGGTCGCGCGTTGACCACGGTGCCGCGTGGTGCGATGACCCGTACCGCGCGGAAGACGCCATGGTTCATGGGCGCATCCTCTGGCATTAAGCAGCGGAGGACGTAATACACTGCAGATTTGGTGACCGTCTCTACTGTGTTGACGCTACCGGGTCGTTCGGGGGCCGTGCCTGAGAAGTCGACAACCAGCGTCTCGCCGTCGACCGTCACCGTGACCGTGATGGGCACAGGCTCATCGTTCGTCCCGTCGTCGTCCAGATAGTCAGTGAAGCGGTAAGTACCAGGTGGAATCATACGGATGGCCTGGCGAGCCAGCCGCTCACCGTAATCGAGGACGGCACGGCTGAGGCCCCGGTACCGGACAGACCCGTAGCGACCCACCACTTCACGCAGGCGGCGGATGCCGGTACGGTTTGCTGCGTACTGCGCAAGGAGGTCTCCGTGACGCTCGTCCGGTGTCCGCACGTTGCGCAAGAGGAGGGCGAGCACAGCCTGGTTGAGTCTGCCACCCTCCCACAGCTTGATCGGAGGGATGATGATCCCCTCTTGAAAGAGTTCGGTGGCGATCGGCATGGAACCAGGGCTGATCCCTCCAACATCAGCGTGGTGAGCACGGTTGGCTACGAAGCCAAGGAGCTCGCTTGTCGGGTCATCGGTGAGAAAAACGGGACTCACCATTGTGATGTCGGGGAGATGATTCCCCCCGAGATATGGGTCGTTGACGATCACGACGTCTCCCGGAACGAACGGCGCGCACTGCTCGAGTACGGCGTGAACGGAGTCGGGCATGGAGCCCAGGTGTGCCGGGATGTGCGCGGCCTGGGCGATCATCTGACCTTCGGGATCAAAGACGGCACAAGAGAAGTCCAAACGTTCCTTGATATTCGGCGAGTAGCTGGACCGCTGCAGTGCTGCTCCCATCTCTTCGGCGATCGCGCTGAGCGCTGCATGAAAGACAGCAAGTGAGATCGGGTCGACCGTATCAGAATCCACCATTGGGGTACCTCCCTCATGCACCGGTGTGGCGGCGAGTTTCAACCTCGCGACTGCGGAGCACAATGTTCTCGTTTCCGTCGACGACACCACGCCAGCCTGGTGGAATAACGACAGTCGAGTCGTACTGTGTCACGAGCGCAGGACCGACGAGAATGGCTCCGGGCCCTAGTTGCTCACGCTCAAAACGTGGTACGCGTGTGCGCACAGGGTTGCCATGGAGCTCGAAAATCACGCTGCGTTCATCGATGGGAGTCGGTTCCCAGGGTTGAGGTGTGGCGGCTGGTTCGGAGGAGATTCGACGCGCAGGGACGATGACGCGCAGTCGTACGTTGACCACGGTGACCGGTTCGGTCACCTGGGCGTAACCGTAGAGTCGTTCGTGGAGCTTGTGGAAGTCACGGATGGCTGCTCGCAAATCTCCGCCGAAAGGGACGGTGAGTTCATAGGATTGGCCGCGATACCGAAGGTCGAGTGCCGGTTGAAGGGTGGCATCGCTCGGCGAGATTCCGTCCTGGGAAAGCTCACGAACCGCCTGGGTGGTGAGATCGGCCAGCGCCGACGTGAGAGGACTGTCGGCGGATTCGGCGGTGACCATCAGGGTGCGCAGGTAGTCGCGAAGGAGGTCGGCGGTGAGGAGGCCAAGTGCTGAGAGTGTTCCTGGTGTGGGTGGGATGATCACCACTGGGATATGTAGCTTGGAAGCGAGCCGGCACCCGACCATCGGCCCCGCCCCCCCAAAGGCAACCAACGCATACTCCCGCGGATCTTCCCCACGCCCGACCGACACAACCCGGATCGCTCCCTCCATGTTCGCCTCGGCGACTTCCATGATCCCCAGTGCCGCTTCTTCCTCGCTCTTCCTCAGCACGTCTGCTATCCGCCTCACAACGCGCCGTGCCGCGTCTCTCTCCAGTTCCATCGCTCCACCAAGGAATGCATCTGGTATCAGCCACCCCAGCACCACCGCTGCATCGGTCACCGTTGGCTCTTCTCCGCCTCTCCCATATGCTGCTGGACCAGGATTCGCACCAGCCGATTGCGGTCCGACGCGCAACACCCCACCCCCATCGAACCACGCGATCGAACCCCCACCTGCTCCAACCGTATGAATATCAAGCATCGGCATACGTACAGGAAAGTCGCCAATCGTCCCCTCGCTCCGCTCGCGCGGTGCCCGATCAATGAGACACACGTCGGTCGACGTACCTCCCATGTCAAAGCTAATCACCCGATCGAAGCCAGCACTCCATGCTACCGCCCTTGCCCCTACCACCCCGGCGGCTGGTCCCGAGAGTAGCGTGCGGACCGCCTCCCGCGCCGCTGTCCGACTGTTCAAAACTCCACCATTCGATTGCATGACACGCAACACAACCCGCGGCGGAAGGGCGCTTGCCAACCGCTCCAAGTACCTCCCCATAAGGGGGCCCACGTAGGCATTCAGCACCGTCGTCGATGTACGCTCGTATTCTCGATACTCTGGTAAAACCTCATGCGAAGCCGAGACCCAGAACCCCGCCTCACGCAGTAACTCGGCAGCCCGTCTCTCGTGCGTCGGGTTGGCAAACGCGAAAAGGAAGCAAACCGCGACAGACTCGATCCCAGCAGCACGGAACTCCCCAATCGCTTGTCGGACGTCTTCCTCGTTAAGCGGAACGAGTACTCGCCCGCATTCGTCCAGCCGCTCCCGGACCTCGAGTCGCCATTCCCGCGGAACGAGCGGTGACGGCTTGACCTGCCGGAGGTCGTAGAGTCGTGGTCGATTTTGTCGACCAATCTCCAAAACATCGCGGAATCCGGCAGTCGTCAACAACCCGGTTCGTGCTCCTTTCCGCTCCAACACCGCATTCGTCGCCACCGTCGAGCCGTGCACGAGCAGTTCGAGCCGGTCGTGCACGCCAAGCGCTTCCAGTCCGCGGAGAATCGCGCGGGTTGGATCGTCTGGCGTGGACAGCTCTTTGTGCACGACAATCCGCTCACCATCCAAGACGACGAAGTCAGTGAATGTTCCCCCTGTGTCAACTCCGACGACGACCATTGCCACCCCATCTTTCGCTCACCCACTGCAACTGGTTCACTCTCCCTGCCTCCGACCACAGGGACTCTCGCACCGCAACGGTACCATTGTTCGGCTCATTCTCCGGCGAAAGCGCGGACAAATGCCCTTTATCGCACAGCACGTCGATGCAGTTTCCTTCAGTATTCGGATCTACCCTATCTTCGCCATGGTACCGTATGAGGCGAGTATTTCCGGACAAAGCAGGCCTCCCGCCCTTTGACGCAAACCTGGTGGAGCACCACTCAAAGCGTCTGGAAACGACCGAGACACTTGACCGACGGCTGCACATTCGTATTGGCAGTCGGGCATCAGCATGCCGATATTTGGATCGACTTCGTCATGCAACGCTCTCCGACATGATCAGACGGCGAGCACACCAAAGACACGACCGGAATTTTCCTCCCAAGCACATCTCGCTGGACGTTATACGCATCACACCAACGCTCTCGGCGAGACAGTGCTCCCTTGCTACCCACCCTGGCCACCCGCACCGCGCCGTGCAGTACCGCAGCTCGGTCGACGAGGGCCGAAGCGCCCGCCGATGGACCTCCCACCTTCCACGAAGAGATCGCGACCTTCCCCTGAAGTACTGGGAGATTCGGAGGCTATAGCCACTTCTCGCAGGCAAACGAGTCGCGTCAGACGAGCCCAGTCCACTGTTCCGGAGGCCGTGGGAGAGCGCTACAATGATCGCAGTGAACTATCCGGACGACGAGAAAGGGATGGACGATGACTGAGACGTTGCGAATCGGCCTGATCCAGATGAACTCGCGGTCGGACAAGGCACAGAATCTCGCCGTCGCTGAACGCTTGATTGCCGAGGCCGCGGCGCAAGGCGCGGAAGTGATCGCACTACCTGAGTACGTCAACTTCCTCGGGCCACGCGAGCTTCATGAGGCGAACGCTGAGCCGATTCCTGGTCCAACAACCGAGCGATTTGCCACTGCAGCACAGCGTTATGGCATTTACCTTCTTGGCGGCTCAATTCTCGAGCGCTCCGATATTCCGGGGAAATACTTCAACACGAGTGTGCTCTTTGCACCAACTGGCGAAATTCTCGCCACCTATCGCAAGATTCACCTCTTTGATGTCGATCTTACCGGGAACGTCACGAGCAATGAGTCAGCGACAATTCTCCCCGGCGACCGTATCGTGACCGCTGAGATTGCTGGTCACACAGTTGGACTGACCATCTGCTATGATCTCCGCTTCCCCGAACTGTACCGACTACTGGCACTTGCGGGGGCCGAACTCGTCTTTGTCCCTGCGGCATTCACTCTTTATACGGGGAAGGACCACTGGCATGCCCTGCTCCGCGCCCGGGCCATCGAGAATCAGTACTACGTTGCTGCGCCAGCACAAATCGGGCCACACGACCCCGGTCAGCAGTGTTATGGCCATGCACTCGTGGCTGACCCGTGGGGTACGGTCATCGCTGAGGCGGTCAACCGTGTCGGTGTCGTGGTGACAACTATTGACTTCGCCTACCTCCGGGAAGTCCGTGCACAGCTTCCCTCGCTTGCTAACCGCCGCCCCGAGGTGTACGGCAGTCTGGCACTTGTCCGCTCGTGATCACTTGTTGTCGCTCGCGTCAGCGCATCGATCGACAGGTCTCGCGGCAATCGTTCAGAGAGAGTCGAGCCCTGCGCATTGTCACCGATCCTCGGAGCGGACCCTGCCTGGTATGCCCGTCTGGCATTGATCTGGCGCCAACTCGCCTGCCCGACCTGGCAGAATACCAAGGGTTCACAGATCCTGCGTCGGAGGAACGCTACCGTGCACGTTGTCATCATCGGAGCCGGACTCATCGGGTTGAGTATCGCCTACGCACTGACGCAACGCAACGCAAGTGTTACCGTTCTGGAACGGAGGAAGACCGCCGCAGCTGGGACAAGTGACGCGAGCTTTGCCTGGGTCAATGCGAGTGCCAAGACAGACAACAAAGCATATTTTCTCCTCAACTGGGCCGGTTTGCAAGCACACGAGCGGCTTGCTGAGGAGCTTGGCAATGACGCCTGGCTCCACCGGGTCGGTAATATGGAGTGGGTGTCTCCCGATTCCTTGCCGGTGCTTTCAGCGCGCGTCGACTATGCGAGCACAATGGGATATGACGCACAGCTGGTCCCCGCTGCCACCCTCAACGCCGAACTGAACCTCCCCCTACCGCTTGACCCAGACTACCCCGTCGCCTGGTTTCCTCGCGAAGCCTGGGTCGACGTTCCCCTCCTCGCTCAAATCTTGACGACCACCATCGTTCAGCACGGTGGCACCATCCGCACGGCGAGCCAGGTCAACGCCATCACGCAACAGGGCAGCCGCGTCACTGGCGTTACGCTCACCGACGACCAATGGCTCGCGGCCGATGCCGTCGTCAATGCTGCTGGCCCTGATGCTCATCGAATCGCTCAAATGGTTGGTCGACAGCTCCCGCTCCGTCCAGAACCCGGACTGCTCCTGTCGCTCGCTGTTGACAGTATGGAGTTGCCTTGCATCATACACACCCCGGAGATCAATCTCCGGCCTGCCGGTGAGGGTCGCCTCCTCCTACACCACCAATCAGTGGACCGAACGCTGGGTGACGAGCTCGACCTCGCGCCTGACGCACCACCGTGCCGCGAACTCCGCGAACGCGCACAGCGGCTCTTCCCTGCACTCGTTGCAGCCACCTCCCTTCGTGCTGCCATCGGCATTCGTCCGATCCCTGCCGACGGCTACCCATGCGTCGGCCAGGCTCCAGAACTCGACGGTTATTTCGAGGCCATTACCCACAGTGGCATCACCCTTGGTCCGGTCCTCGGGGACCTCCTTGGAGAAGAGATCCTCAGCCGGAGAGTCGATCCACTGCTGGCCCCCTTCCGCCCTAACCGCTTCTAGAGCGGCTCGGCTCAACCGCCCACAGCACCGAACAGGGCACCCATGACTGCCATTGGGACCACAACAAAAATGAAATACACGATCCAGGAGACAATAGCCGTCAGGATCGCACGACCCGTCGAGAAATCGCATGCCTGCCGGATTGCGACGATGCTCGCCACCAAGATCCAGATCGCCACAACAAAATCACCACGCCACCGATCACCGGCACGATACCAAGAACCCGGAGAACACCCGGCGCTTGCGCAAAACCCAGCGTGCGTACCAGTTGTCCCCAGGTCGCCCGCGTCTCCTCTGTCGCAAAGACCTTCGCACCGATGAGATACGCAATCCCAGCGTACAGTACGAACCCGATCACCGCGAAGATGACACCGACAATCGCACCCAAAATGCCAGTGTCTCGGAGACTGCCTATTCCGTTGGCAATGCTCGCCAGCACCACAATCGCCAGTGCAGTCCCAGTCGCTGCTTCGTCATGCTCTACTGCCTCGTAGGCTTGCGGGTCAAATCGCGCCACACCGATTGCCCGCTCAATTGCGCTCGCCGACGCCATTCCTGCCTCCTTCGCCTCTCACTCGGGCCGGACCTTTTCAGTTTCAAGAAGAGAAGCTTGTATGTCAATAGGGATTCGGCACATTCTTGTGAAACGGCTGCAACCCCACCTCTCCGCCCGGAACACAAGACGCTACACTTGAGTCAAAACAGGCCTTTGTCACCACGCTTCCCGGAGGAAGCGCATGCACGGTGAATACAAGACGCCAGGCGGAAAACTTGTCCAGATCGATCTCGACGTCGTCGAAGGACACTTGCGCAACGTCCGCGTGACGGGAGACTTCTTCCTTGAGCCTCCCGAGGCGCTCGATGTCATTGCCGGGGCACTTGAGGGCGCTCCTGCCGACGCGAGTGAAGAGGAACTCGCCCACAGAATTGCACGGGCACTCGCAGGATTCCCCGGACGCGTCGAGCTTCTCGGTTTTTCCCCTGAGGCCGTTGCACGAGCAGCACGGAGGGCACTCTCGTGAGCGAACTGGCACGCTGGCGGAAGTATCGCTGGCAGTTGATTTCCGGTGAGGCATTCGACCCGGCGATGCAGATGGCACTCGATGAAGTCCTGACTTACCGTGTGGGAAGAGGTGAGCGTCCGCCCACCGTGCGTTTTTGGGAGTGGACCGCACCCGCAGTCGTCATCGGTCGTTTCCAGTCGCTCCGCAACGAGGTCGATCTCGAGGAAGCGAACCGGCACGGCATCACCGTCGTTCGCCGCATCACCGGTGGTGGGGCTATGTTGACCGAGCCCGGCCGCGTCATCACCTATTCCATCTATGCTCCACCCGAACTTGTCGCCGGAATGTCCTTCCAGGAGTCGTATGCCTTCCTCGACGCCTGGGTCGTTGAGGCACTGCGAGCCCTGGGTATCGACGCCTGGTACCAGCCCATAAACGACATCACCTCAGCCAACGGCAAGATCGGTGGCGCCGCTCAAGCGCGCCGCCACGGTGCGGTCCTCCACCACACCACCATGGCCTACGACATCGATCCGGAAAAGGTACCGCGTGTTATTCGCATCGGTCGCGAAAAGCTAAGTGATAAGGGCGTTCGTAGCGCAGAGCGCCGAGTTGCACCGCTTCGCCAGCAAACGAACCTCCCGCGCGAGACGATCCAGGAGTTTCTCATCCGGACGTTCGCTGAACGGCATGGGCTTGAAGAAGGCACTCTTCGTCCCGACGAGATCGACGAAGCGCGTGAGCTTGTTCGCACAAAGTTCGGTACCTGGGAATGGACGGCGATCCTGCCCTGACAATCACCGGAAAAGCTTCGAGCCCGTTCCGCGTCGGCGACGTCCCTCTTCCAGGATCGCCGCAATTTCTGCTTTTGTGAACAAGCGCTCGCAAAACGTCGGCACCAGACGCGCTCCGGGTCGTGGCCGCTGCATCCCGCGCACAAGAACCCCTTGCTCGGTCTGGAGGATCAGCACGTCCTGCAGCTGCTCTTCGTCGATGAAACGCCCGACCGCCCGCAGGATGTCCTCGTACCGATACACCAGGAGCTCGCCACTCGCTCCCGCCACGCTTTCCTCATCGACCGAGGACGTCCGATCATTCGGCGGTGTGGCGTCCCGTTCTCTTCCCTCGGCGCGCGCTGCTGCACCTCGGCCAGTCAGCCGCCGCAGCATAAGCCCTCCTTGCCACCTTACCGTAGATGAAACCGCTTGTTCACCACATAGTCCATGACGATGTACTCACCAAGATGGTCGGGCGTCGCGAAGAAGGCACGTCCTTTATTAATCCGTGTCATCTCATTGACAAAGCTTGCCAAATAGGGGCTCCGCTCCAGCATAAAGGTATTGATCACAATCTCCTCGCGTGTACAGCGAGCGACCTCCTTCAAAGTCTCCTGGAAGGTCTGGTACGTCGGCGGGTAGGAGAAGCGCACTTGCTCACCATCGAAATAAGCAGTCGGTTCCCCATCCGTGATCAAGATGATCTGACGCGTCCCCCCGCGATGTCGCGAGAGCAATTGCCGCGCCAGCATGAATCCATGCTGCATGTTTGTCCCATAGTTGTATTCGTCCCAGGTGATATGCGGCAGCTCCTCCGGCGTGAGCACCGAAGCCAGGTAGGAAAAGCCGATGATGTACAGCGTGTCACGGGGAAATTGCGTCCGAATTAAGCTGTCCAGCGCCAACGCGACCTTCTTCGCCGCGAGGAAGCAGCCGTTGTAGAGCATCGACCGGCTCATGTCCACCATCAGCACGGTTGCCGCACGACTGGTCGACTCCGTACGGAAGACCTCAAAGTCAGCCGGCTGCAACCGCACCGGCGTCCCCGGTCCTTCTCGCTGCACGGCATTCATAACTGTTCGCGGAAGGTGCAGCAAGAACGGGTCACCAAATTCGTAAGGCTTCGTCTCTTCGATCGGCTCCCCGCCACGTCCACTCCGCTCGATCTGGTGTTGCCCGAACCGGTCACGCTTCAAGTGTTGGAAGATCTCCCGCAGCGCCTTCTGCCCAATCTTCCGGATTGCTCGCGGCGTCAGTTCGTACCCGCGCCGTGTCCGCTGAATGTACCCAGCCTCCTCGAGCAGTCGCGTGATCTGCCGCAGTGCGTCGAGCTGGGCGGCGAGCTCGTCACCGTACAGCTCACGTAGCCGTTCCAGGTCAACTCGCCCCAGATCGCGCCAGTCGCGCACCCCCTCAAGCTGCTCCTCGATCTCTTGCATGGCCCGCAGCTGCTCCATAAGACGCAGGGCCTGTCCCAGCGTAAGTTCCTCACTCCCGCTAAATGACTGAGCCTGCCGATACGGGTTGTCTGGCATCAGCTGCCCCAACAGCCGACCCAGCTGCCGGAGCTCATGCTGAAGCTCGGGATCGCGGAGCGCCGCATCCAGCGCCTCTTCCAACTGCTGGCGCATCTCCGGCGGAAGTGAGTCCAAGAGGCTCTGCATCGCCGCCATCTGTCGTGCCAGGTGATCCAGGAGCTCCTCCACACTGTTGAAGTCACGGCCAAAATAGTGACCCCAGCGATGCTTGAACCGTTCGAGATCTGGCTGCCCACCACGCGCATGCTCTTGCAAAAGCTCATTGAGGTCGCGCAGCATCTGCCGGAGCTCGCCAATCGCTTCCGGCGTCAGGTTCTGAATCGCCTGTTGGAGCCCCTGGAACGTCTGTTCCAGGACCTGTCGCTGCAGCGCAGCAAGGAGTTCCTGAAATTTACGCCGCGCTTCTGGGTCCATGAACTCGTACTCAGTGAGCGCCCGGATCCGCCCAGCCGGATCCGGCGGCAGCTGATCCAAGAAGGAGAGCTTCTGCTGTGCCATTCGCTCGAGCAGGCGCTGCAGCGCTGGATCAGGCGGACTCATCTCCTCCGCTCCCGCCTCACCCGCGCTCTCCTCCTCTCCTTCGTGTGCACCGTGCGTCTGCTGCTCCCGGGCGCGAGCCAGCCGTTCGCGCCCCTCTTGCACGCGCCGCTCAATCCCCGCCCGTTCGGTCTGGATCACATCCTCCAGGCGGCGAGTCAGATCCTCAAGCACCGACCCCGGGTCATAGCGCTGCAGCAACTGGCGTCTCTGCTCTCGGAGCCGCTCCAGGAGTTCCCGGAACCCCGGCATGCGGGCATCCGGCCGATCCATGCCCCACCGGAAGAGGCGCTGCAACGCCCGATTGACGTCCCCTTCCGCCAGGAGGTCGTCCGCCATCGCCTCCAGGAGTTCGTCAGCGGTGAATGCGTCAATGTTCTGCGTTCCGTCCCAGCGAGAGTAGCGAAATCGGTATGGCGTGGTCTCCATGACACACCTCCTGGCGAGGATCCCTCAACTTCGGTAGCGCGCTGGCCCGCGACCGGCCGCACGATCTTTGTTCAGGCGCCGGTTCAGATGGAGGCCCTCAAGGACAAACTCGACCGCTGCTGCGACCAGAGCCGGATCACCAGTCGCCCCCAGCCGTTGCGCCGCCCGCCGGAGGCTCTCAATGTGCGAGACCTGGTGCACATACCGCATCGCCGGCTGCAGGTCCGACACCTCGACCGTCAGTCCATTCTCAAAGGCGAGGAGAAGATCATCGAAGTCACGAACTGAGAAGTAGCGATTGAAGGTCGCCGCTACGGCTCCATTTATCAATTTTTCGATGATCCGCTCTTCCTGCACCTCGCCCAATGTCTCGAACTCAAGTTTCCCAAGCGTCGAGGCAATGAGTGCAGGCAAGTCGCTGATCCGGGGTACGGCATGCTTCTCCCCGAGCCGGATCGCTCGCTTCACTGCATTACTCACCAGTGTTTCATAGTTCGCCACCGACATACGGGCACTCACGCCTGACCGCTGGCTGATGTCCGGGCTGCGCCGAGCCAGGTGCGTGATTTCGGCAACAATCTCACGCATGTACTGCGGCACCGTCACCGTGATTCCCGGGACCTCCACTGGCGTTCGCTCTTGCTCCATGATCTCAATCTCGTGCTCAATCGTCCGTGGATAATGCGTCCGGATTTGCGCTCCAAAGCGGTCTTTGAGCGGCGTGATGATCCGACCGCGGTTCGTATAGTCCTCCGGATTGGCGCTCGCCACCACAAAAATGTCCAGCGGCAGGCGTACCCGATACCCGCGGATCTGGACATCACGCTCCTCCATGATGTTGAGCAACCCTACCTGGATCCGCTCGGCAAGATCCGGGAGCTCATTGATGACGAAAATGCCGCGATTCGTCCGCGGGATTAGCCCATAGTGAATAGTCAATTCATCCGAAAGATATCGCCCCTCTGCCACTTTGATCGGATCGATCTCACCAATCAGATCAGCAATTGTGGTATCGGGCGTGGCCAACTTCTCAGCATAGCGTTCCTCGCGCCGAATCCACGCGATGGGCGTTTCATCACCCATCTCGGCGATCAGATCACGCGCATACTTGGAAATCGGCGCAAATGGGTTATCGTTCACTTCGCTTCCGGCGACGATCGGAATTTCTTCATCAAGGAGATTTACCAGAAGCCGAGCCATCCGCGTCTTGGCCTGCCCACGCTCCCCCAGGAAGATGATGTCCTGCCCAGCCAGAATCGCGTTCTCCACCTGCGGGATCACCGTCTCCTCGTACCCGATAATCCCCTCGAAGATCGGTTCCCCCGCCTGGATCTTGGCAATCAGGTTCTTCCGCATCTCCTCCCGTACTGGGAGGACACGGTAACCGCTCTCGCGTAGCTCGCCCAGCGTTCGTGGCTTGTCCATCCTAACCCTCGACCTCCGTGCGCTTGTTTCATCCCTGGTTCGCCTTTGGTGTCCCCTCAATCCTACTCTCCTCGTAGGCCCCGTCAACTTCTTCTGTTAACTTACGCGCACGAAATTCTGCGAGCACCGCCCGGAAGGCGTCCAATCCCCGAACCCCCTCGGTCACCCATCGGGCCAGTTGCCGCTGCCGCCAGGCCAGCTGACGGCTCGCCTCTTCAAGGGAAAGACCAAAACGTTCTGTCAGCGTCGCCAGGAACGCAGCCGGATAGACAGCCAAGGATGACCGCAGTGTTTCACGTCTGGCCAGTACATGCGTCGCGAGCTCGGCTCCACGCACTCGGACAGCTTCTACGCAAACAACGCGACGAAGTAGGCCTTCATTCCCGATACCCATCCCAAGCGTCACGACCACATCGATGGCGCGCAGGTGTTCAGTGGGCACCTCCAGAGGAAAGCCTTGCAACAACGAGAACACCTCTTCCGCGCCCTGCGCATGCACCGTCGCTCCCAAACGCCAACCCTCGGCCAACAGGGCAAAAACCCGTCGCACCCCTCTCCCCCAGAGGTAGATCGGCAAGTGATCACTGATCTCGTTGACTAAAAGGTACGTCGTGCCAGGATCGTGGGTTGTGACAAAGTCAAAGCGCTCGTACCAGCCACGCAGGTAATACCGCTTCGTCTCAGGCGGAAGCAACTCTACCAGCGCACTCAGGAGTGTTGTCTTCCCGGCTCCGTGTTCGCGTGCGGCAACGAGAACCGTCGCCCGCTGCTCGAGCGTCATCCAGAGGAAGGCAGCGGTCGCGGCATCAAGACTCCCGAGTCGGACCAGATCGACCAGGGACAAGTCACTCCCAGAGCCAACACCAAACCTTCCCCACCAGTCGGTTGAGGGGAAAGGCGCATCATCATCTTCGCGAAAGCGCCACCGTCGTTCCACGCCCCCAACTATACAGTCTCAGGACGAGGCGTAGACGGATGCCGGGGAAACGCGCGGGCACGCAGGACAAGCAGGACTCGCGCTGCAGACCGCTTCTCTGCCGGTGAGGCGGGTCAGCCCTCCTCACCGGCATGCATCGCAAGACGTCTCCTATCCACGCTGATCGATCGGCACATAATGCCGATTGGTCGGCCCCACATACTCCGCCCGCGGTCGAATCAGACGGTTGTCTGCCTGCTGTTCCAAAATGTGCGCTGTCCACCCGCTAATGCGGCTTGCGGCAAAGACCGGCGTCATGAGCTCCTTCTCGATCCCGAGATAGTGGTAAACCGACGCCGCATAGAAATCAACGTTGGGGAACAACCCCTTCTCCCGTGCCATCACGTCGGCAATGGCAACCGAAAGCTCATACCAGCGCACATCACCCCGTGCCGCACCAAGCCGTCGCGAGAGATCGCGTAGCCACTTCGCCCGCGGATCCTCGCCCTTATACACGCGGTGCCCAAAGCCCATGATCCGTTCTTTCCGCGCCAGCTTTTCCCTGATATAGGGCTCCACCTGGTCAAGTGTCCCTATCTCTTCCAACATCTGCATGACCGCCGCATTGGCCCCACCATGCAACGGTCCCTTCAGCGCCGCGATCGCCGCCGTGACCGCCGCATGCATGTCCGCCAGTGTTGCTGCGACCACACGTGCGGTGAAGGTCGAAGCGTTGAACTCGTGGTCTGCGTGGAGCACCAGGATCTTGTTCATTGCCTCCACTTCGAGCTCGCTCGGCTCACGGTCATGCAACGTGCGTAAGAACGCCCGAGCGGTGCTCAGTTCGTCAACTGGTGGCACCACCGGCTCGAGGCCGCGACGCAGACGAGCAATCGTGGCCACAATCGTTGGTACCTGCGCCACCAAACGCAGCCCCTTAGCAACAGCAGCCTCCCGCGCGACGGTATTCGGATCCTCCTCGTACCAGGCCAGTGCCGACACTGCCGTCCTCAAGAGATCCATCGGCACCGCCCGTGGCGCCCGAGCCAGCAGTTGAACAACACCGTCCGGCAATGCACGGTGCGCCGCGAGTTGCTGCTGGAGCCCCGCTAACTGCGCACGCGTCGGAAGTTCCCCGTAGTACAACAGGTAGACTACCTCTTCGTAGGACGCCTCGGCAGCTAGCTCGTCGATCTCAATCCCCCCATAGGCCAATGTGCCATCGATGATCGAGCTGAGCCGTGTGGTTCCTGCCACGACCCCTTCTAGACCGCGAGCCACCATTGCCGTCCTCCTCCACCCACATCACTTGACGAAGCTGGACGTTCCTTGACGATGCTGGAACGCCCACCGCTACCTTTACCGCATCATCACTCCGGTGTAAAGCTCTGCAACAAGGTCAGCAATGACGCGGTCAACCCCCTGCAAGCACCAGCGTTCCCCCCACCTCTCCATCACACCAGAGAGGCTGGCTGCGCCACCAGCGTCAGCAGCCCGATGGATGCAAGCACGCACAACAAGCTGTTCCTTTCCCAAATATCGCTTTTCCATCACAGGGTCTTCCGCTTTCGACCGGAGTAAACGCTGGCAGGGAACGCCAGCCTCTAATATCAGCGCTCGATTGCCACTGCACCTGGCGTGCCAGGAAAGCAACACTGTCGCCAATGTTGTCGAGGCGTCCACCCTTGTATGCCACGTACCGTCGCGTGGGATCCCATGATGGGTCCGCACGTGACACCGAGCAACAATCAATCAGGATGCACCTGAGCTCGACAAGATGCGCCACACGCGCCTCAGGAAAAAAACCTGGTGACCTGTCTGATCAAGGCCACGAAAGACGTCAGAAAGAGTGAAGGGATAGGCGACAGGCAGTCTCAAAGGAGCAGTACCGATGAACCTTGTCGTGGATACCGTGCGTCAACCGCGCCACCTTCGCCTGGTCACTCTCGGGCTCAGTATCCTCGCGCTCCTCACAACCCTTTTCTGGCTCGCGAACCGTGGTGAGCAATGGACGCTTGGCAGCTGGACCGAGCAGCCAAAAACAACAAAGCCCATTGTCCTAGCCCAGACGAACTCCACATTCATTGCCATCAATCCGTACACCGGGACCGTCGTATCCCAACATCCAGGGAGCGCCGCCCTCTTAGCTGCCACTGCCAATGGCCAGCAGGTGGTCGCTGCGACCGACGATGCACTCATTGTCTACCGGCTCCCCGACTGGGCAGTCGCCTATCGTTTGCCTCTCGATAACCAACTCCCGAACCTGCACCAACTTGCGACCTACCACCCTGATTTGCCACGGGCCAAGCCACGGCCGGTCACCTTGGAAGTTGATCCCACTGGACGCTACGCCGCTGTCGGTTTCGTCTCCATGGGCGAGCACCCTGATCCAGCCTTTCTGGACACTCCCCCTTGGATCCTCTGGGTCACTGCCATCGACCTGCAGCAAGGCGCTTGGTTGCCTTGGATTCACCCCCTTCCTGGCACCGACTGGATCTACATCGTCCCAACTCCCGAAAAGCTGTTCCTCGCCGGTAGCCCCATTGCCGCCACGTCCCAACCGCTCTCTCCTGGGACGCTCTTCGCGCTCGATCCGACTACCGGCCAGGTGCAGGGCCAGTTGGCACTTCCTGCGGTTTCGCCAGCGCATTTCTCTGCCGCTGAAGGGGGACGTCACCCCCGCGTCGCCGCAGTCCGTTCCTTCGGTGACCAGCTGCTGGTCGCCACTGAGCAGCTTGAGGTGTTCGTTGTCGATCCAGGCACGCTCCAGGTGACCCGTCAAGTCGCTCCGCTCAGCCCTACCATCCTGGTCCGGGGCCCACAGGTGTGGTTGACGACTGAGCGTCTCGTCGCGCTGACACAGACCTCTGAGTTGATCCAAGCCGACCTCGTCAGTGGGCAAATTGTCGCCCGCCGTTCCCTCCCAACAGACTGGACAGCCGAGCTCGTCACCTTCCTGCCTGACGAGCACGTTGCGCTGTTGCTCCTCTCCAATGGCCTTCCTGGCTGCCTGGTCCGTGTTCCGTTCCAGGGAGAGATCGAGCAGCTCCTCTGTGGTCTCGACACGAATCTCTACGAGCGCCGGTTTGCTGTGGCCGGAGGGATCGGATGACAAGATTGACCCGGCGCACCACCCTGCTCGGTACCATAAGCGCCCTTGCGACGGCACTTATTAACCTCCTTGTCCCGCCGCTAGCCAGTGCCCAGCTCGGCTGCAGCGATTGGCGTTTCTGTGGTCACTGTGGCTGTCGCTGTACCTGCCGGGGCGGTGGTGACTCGACCTGTCCGTCCGGAAGCTCACCTGGAGGGGCGTGGTACGTCTGCTGCCGTGATACGCAAGGGCGCTTCTGGCTCGTCCGCTACCGCGATTGCTGCCGGCCCAGACAGCCAGGTGAGACATCCTGCCCCAGCCCGCTCAGTGACTGCCCCTCCTCTTGTGCTTGCCGAAACGGTTGCCCCCAACCACACTGGTGCCCAACCGGCTACTGTGCCATCTGTACTCAGACCCAGATTTGGGCAACCTGTTGATCAGGTGTGACCAACGACACTACTCGACCTTACCAACGCAGCCCCGTCGAGCTCCACTGGGAAAAACCTCTTTTCGCCCACGTCTACTGCTGTCCTTTCTGCGAGAGGTTGCTCGCGAAGCACCTGGAGCAACCGGTGCTGTCTGCTGAGCAAGCTCACGTCCGTCGGAATAGATAGAGCTAGGGAGAACTTTTCCGATGTCGCACTGGCTTGCTCCGAGCGGCACCAGCCCCGAAAAACGTTCCACTCGGCGCAGCTGAGTGCAGCGTCTGGCTGTCGTATTGCTAGCCATGGGGGCGACCTTCAGCGATCACCTGCCCCTCTCTGCCCAGGCGAACTGCGGTCAGTGGCACCGGTGCGGGAAGTGTGGCTGCTTGTGCTCTTGCCTTGGCGGGAGCGATACCGCCTGCCCACCAGGAACATCGCCAGGCGGCGCATGGTGGGTCTGCGGTTACGCGAGTGGCCGTTGGTGGCTCATCCGTTACCTCGACTGCTGTGGTCCGAGGAACGCACGACCAACCTGCCCATCCGGCTGTTCCTGCAACCAGCGGTGTGGCCAGCCACCGGCCAACCAAAACTGGTGCCCGAACCCAGAAAGCAACGCAGCGTACTGCACCCGCGCCCAGGTCTGGTCACAGTGTTAGCGCCGCGTGAGAGCAAGGAAAGACATGACGGGAGGTACTCTATGAAGGCAGTCGTCACACTCACTCCGTCTCGGTGGCCACGTGCACGAGGAGCTCTCGCAGTGGTGATCGTGTTGCTGCTGGCTCTCGCAGCACTGCTCTTCCTACGCCCGCTCTCGACCATCCATCGAGCTTCCAGCGGAGCACTCGAAGCGAGTACTCCGCTCCTCCTCGCACCAGTCGGAGAAGCACCAAGCTCTTCCCTCGCCGTGCAGCACACCGAATTAGTACTCCTCGATGCCCGGACCGGCACCGCCCGCAACCGTTTCACCTTCTCCGAGCCCAATGAGGTTATCCGCGGCTATCTCCTCCCAGGAGGGCAACAGGCGCTTCTCCTCCGCGCACCGCTGGAATCGAACGCGACCACATACCCGAGTCTCGAACTATGGCGCGTGAGCGATTGGACAGTCGAGCGTAGCGCGCCTATCACCCCTGACATTCCACCCGTGCGCATTCTCGCTGCCCAGCATCCCGCAACAGCGGGTCAGACCCCCACTGTCCTTGATGTGGCCAGCGAGCCGACCGGACGCTGGGCGGCGGTCGCCTTTCGGTCCTTGGCCACTCCATACCCTGACGGCACACGCAGCCAAGTGGTGTAAGTTACCGCGCTCCACCTCCAAACAGGAGAATGGGCACCATGGGCCTATGCACTTCCCTCAAGCCAAACAGTTTCGCTTCTCGCGCTGTCCGACCAGATCCTTGTGCTAGCCCACAGGCTACGCACTACCACGCACCACACAGTTGCCAATCTTGTTTCCCTTGATCCCAGAAACGGGACGGTCCTGGCTGAGCTGCCGCTGGAAAGCTGGTCTGTGCAGGCCAAGCCGCTCGGCGAAAACCCCTCGGGTCGTCAGAATACCTTCTCCACTGCCCTCACGCCTCAACTCTGGAACAATCGCCTACTGATAGTCACCGATGACCTCGAACTCTTTATCATCGATCCCAGGAAGCTGCGACTGGTAGAACACCGCCCACCGCTCGCCGATCGCCTCGTTGTCAGCGGTCGCCCGTACCTGATTGGAGACCTCCTCGTTCTTATGGGTCAGTCGCTCTGGGTTCTCGACGTCAGCAACTGGCGCGTGATGACCACTTTTCCGTTACCAACCATTCCGGAAGGGAACTGGCTACTCGTTGGCGTAGACACTAAGCAACGCACGGCCTTCCTCATTAACACGAAGGAAGGCTGCTTGCGGAACCTCGACCTTAGCAGCGGAACCCTCAGCGGGTCGTTGCACTGCAACCTCGCGCTCGATTACCCGGCTCCGCTCTTCGGCTGGCCAGCGTTCATGACGGGCGAGCCGTGAACCGCGTGCCCGGTCGCGACACTGCCTCATACATATCACCCCGCCGCGGGTTGCCAGGGTCAAGCACAGCCTCGTTCGGCTGGGCGCACTCACCTGTCGGGGAGCGTTCGGCACCCCTCCGCCACCAGCGGACTGTGCATTCAGTCTCTTCTGACGTCGTAGGAGAACGCCTCGGGCCGACCCTGCCGACACGGGTGCTCTCCAAGCACTCTGGCCGCCGATCTCCTCGGGACAGCCTTACTTCGTGCCTATCCTCCTTGCCTGTCTGATTT
>DAOTWO010000348.1:0-4501 GCA_034435855.1 Thermomicrobium sp.
GGGATCGGGAGCGCGCTCCCCGGGTACAGGGTTTCCAGGCCGGGTATCTCTTCAAGCCCGATCAGCAACGTGATGAACTGATTGGCGTCGCCATCTTCCGCGATCGCGAGAGCTACCGAAAGAATGCCGCTGATCCAAAGCAAGACGAGTGGTTCCGTCGCTTACGCGCTCTCCTCACCGACGATCCGGTCTGGGAAGACGGTGAAGTGATCGAAGCCGCCCAACGCATCTAGGATGGAGAAAGAGTTGTCCCGACCCTGCACAGGCTCACGACTGGCCCGGGGCCGAGATCCCGGGCCCGTTGTCATCTTGCAGAAGATGCAATGACTACCCAGGATCAGGGCTCCCTGCGCACAGGTCTCTGCACTCACTATCCGACAAGGTCGATTGGGACTTGACACCGTCGATCGCATTGGGTGAGCCTCATGAGCCACGCAGAAACGTGCGAACAACTTTCCGACCAGCCAGAGGGCTACGCACCGCAGTTCCCGGGCTCCGACTCAGTAATCTGCGCTACGGCGATCGCGGCCTTTGGTCCACACCCGAACGCATGCTGGTGTGGCCGAGCACCATCGCGAGCGTTTGCTGGTGCAGCACGGGCCCGAGATCCTCCACCCACCTCTCCTAAGGCCTCAGTTGCTTCCTTTCTGCGCAAGAGCGCATGCAGCGCACTCGGCTTTGCCATTTCCGTCCGTCTTCCATCGGGCAGACACGCTTGGTATGGTTCAGCGTGGGGAATGCGGGGAGCCTCACTTGGGACACTCATGGCGCGGCGAGTAGCGGACTGGCTGAAGCAAGCGGAACGGGACCTGGCGCTGGCCGAGCAGGCACGAGCAACTGGTTGGCATGAGTGGGCCTGCTTTGCCGCACACCAAGCCGCAGAGAAGGCGGTGAAAGCGCTCTATCAGCAGCTTGGTCGCCTTGGTTGGGGTCACGTGGTCGCACGCCTTTTACAGGAACTCCCGGAGGAACTCCAGCCGCCGCCAGAGTTGATTGAGGAGGCACACGAACTGGATACGTACTACATCCCCACTCGCTACCCGGATAGCCACGCGGCCGGTGCTCCCTATGAGCATTATTCAGCACGACAGAGTGAGCGAGCAGTGAACTATGCCCGTGCCATCATTACCTTCGTCCGCCATCACTTGGCCGAACCGTCAGACAGTCGATGAAGCCGTACGGCGCTGGGCAGCGGCGTTGGTACGGAAGCACCCGGTACCGCGCATCCTCGCAATCGGCTACTTTGGCTCCTATGCGCGCGGCGATTGGGGCTTCGGCAGTGACGTTGACCTCCTTGTCATTGTTGAGGACGATCCTACCCCCTTCATCGAGCGCGCACTGCGCTACCAGACGCTGTCACTGCCCGTCCCAGCAGATCTTTTTGTCTATACACGGGACGAATGGCAGGCAATTCAAGAACAACCATCCGGCCGCCACATCGCCCGCGAGGTCGTCTGGGTCTGGCCAGAAGATGAGCAAGGGCAGACGGGAGAGGCAGAGCACGAAGACCACAAGACCCTCCCCTCCAGCGAGGCTGACAGCGCTGAACCGTCCCGGTAAGGCAGAGCTGCGCGCACGACCGCGGACGCTCATCGACGCGGAATTTCTTGTACAGAAGCGCCCGCCACTCCGTGGAGTGGCTCTCTGCCCCCATCAGCGGGGGAACGCGCTCATGCTCATGCGACAGCAGCTTTCGACGCCCCCTCGACCGCACGTTCACCGGCTGCCCGACTGCCCCGAGGCAGCTCTCATACCCTAGCCATACCTGGTCGACGTCGGCCCACCGTTCTCCTCTGGCTGCTCCCCGGAGTCCCTGCAGGAGTGATCATTTCGCCCACTCGCATCATCCTGGTGGGCAGAAGCCACGAGATGCCCTCGGCAGCATGCTGCGCTCCCGCCCCGCTACAAGCAACGGAAGAGAGGATACCGACGATGACGAATTGGCCCTTCCCATCACGCTCGCAAACTCGACGAGGAGAGACACGCAATGACTGTCCACACCGCAGCCAGTCTTGAGAGGTGCGCCTGGACGATTGTGCCGTCTTGCAGTCCGCCCAGAGAATCGACCGAGACTCGACCGCCATCGGTGACGACTGAACGGT
Source organism: Thermomicrobium sp. (assembly GCA_034435855.1). GTDB lineage: Bacteria > Chloroflexota > Chloroflexia > Thermomicrobiales > Thermomicrobiaceae > Thermomicrobium. The sequence continues at coordinate 2,103 of DAOTWO010000348.1, forward strand.
CGCGACATCCGTTTGAGGTAGTGCTCCTCTTGTTGCACACCGCGCAGGACAGAGCACCACCCTGCTCGAGCCGTTTGTGTACGGAGACATTGCACGATCCGCTCTTCCGCGGCGACCCCACACCCATACCTGCATCGGTAATGAAGCACTGCTCCCCCATGGAGACGAGCGATAGGGTACAGGCCCAGCTCTGTTCGCCCCCACGGCGTGGCGTCTCATACGCGGACCTGACAAGCACACACGTTGGACCCTACCCCTAGACGCAAGGCGCGACCGATTGTCAATGTGTTTGGCAACCAGGAAGTATGTTCGCGCGTTAGATAGGGAGTACCTCTTTTTCTCCCTGATCTCTCTGGTACGGAAGGCTGCTGCGGCAGCCCCAGGCGAAGGATAGACCTCACGATACGCATTCATGGGCATCGGGCGCTCCTGCGCGCAAGGAATGAGTGATGGAGCAGCACTCTCCTCTGCGTACCCGGCATCCTCGGAATCTTCCGCGGTTGTGGCTCTGCATGGCGATCATCGTGAGCAGCCTCGCATTGGTTCAACCCACCAGCGCCACTGAGGCGTCCCGATCTGACTTCCCGCCAACACGCGCGCAATTTCCGGATCCATTGCCCAATGGGGTCAGGACTGACGCCCTCTGTCTCCAACGCTTTCCCGACTCTTCCCGCGAACGTCTGAACCTCGGCTTGATGAACAACGCCAAAGAGGAGCTGACGCTGCGACTGCCAGCGATGGTTCTGGATGAGCCGATCGCCCGCGGGCAGGAGCAAAGTTGGGTCTTTGGCGGTTCGGCCCGACAGGGCAGCTGGGTCGCGACCTTCATCGAGCCGTACACCGAAGGCCAGGCGTACATTACCTGTGGCTTCGAGAACGATTTCTTCACCCTTCCACAGCATCAAAGGTGCTGTACTACGATAAAGGACGGATCGAGCTCCTTGAGCAACGTCAATCGCTCCTTGCACGCTCTCTGCCAGTGGGGTGTGAGTTCTGCGAGGAGGTCGGGGGACGCCCACTCTCGATTGACTGTGGTGTTCAACACAGCGCGCTTGCCTGGAGCACCGACCAGCCATGGACCTTAACGGCTGGTCGGCTGTCCTGGGAGATGATGACTGGACAGATCCAGGTTGGTCACGCTGACTTCGTCCGCCGTGAGCCGGCCCAGATACCGATCGCGGGTGACCCCGGCAGTGCCGGCCTCACCTACGCCGCAATGGGTCAGGTGATGGAGTTTCATCACTGCGCCGGCCCGTGCCCGACCGGGCAGCCTATCCACACCACGTTGGATGCAAGCGGGACGATCGGCGTGGATCCCAGTCTCGACCGCTACGGCGTCACGTCTGTGGATACGCGGACTTCTTCTGAGTTCAGCGTCGCCAGCGTCTTTTGGGAGTTTCTGGAGAGACCCGGATGGCAGCTGCGTGACGTTGGGGTGCTCTCGAGCTATGGGCCACGCGGTGACGCGAGCGAATCGCTCCTTGGAAGCCCCGTCTATGACTCTGTCCGAGTCCCTGGGACTTGGGTCGTCGGTCTCCCGATCACAGAGCCGTTCTGGACTCACGTTCCCGTTGCGGGACAGCCTCGGTGGGTTCTCGTCCAGTGCTTTGAGCGCCGCTGTCTCACCTACACCCCTGACAACCCAGAGGGATGGCAGGTCGAGTTCCCGAACTCGGGACTCCATTACCTCGAGTGGCGCTATGGCTATGTTCCTTCCGCACCAGATTGGGCAACCCCACGGTGGGACTACGACGTGATGCCGAAACGGTGACGGTGGTACTCGATGGACGCGCTCGAAATACGACAGTGGGACTACCACTTGATGTCGAAACGGTGACCAGAGGCTGAGCCGCTGCAAGACGAGCCCTAATGCTCCACTCGGGTTACGGGTTAAAGGAAGCTCCGTGCTCCTCCCGGCCGGCCGAAACTGGAGCGTAGGATGTCGAACCATTCCAAAATGTTCGCTGGTGGGCGAGCAGAGCCGTGGAGCACCTGAGCCTGACTGCGTCCCTGTGGGAGGCCACGCGGGAGCCACGACCCTGCTCTTCCCCGCTGGTTTGCTTGACTTGTGAACTGTGCAGGAGGAACTCTCACCCTGGTGCCGGCCAGCGCCCCCGGTTGAGAACCGAGTGCGTGCCGGGGCCAGCTTCCTTGCACACGAGCCATTGTCCCTAGGGTCCGGAGCCACGACGGTGCCCACGGCTCGCCCATGGACTCCGACCGTTCTCTCACTAAGCCCGTCGCGCGCGCCAGAGGAGGAAAACAACCATGAGTAAACCGAGGAGTCCGAACCCGACAGCCCCCACGATGAGCACACCGACTGCCAGCCAGAGGAGGAGATCCCCCATAGCGCCGCCATCCGGGACCGGCCGCTGCCACGCCGTCCGTTCAGCATTTAC
>DAOTWO010000349.1:0-2878 GCA_034435855.1 Thermomicrobium sp.
TCGCCAAGAGACCGAGCAGCGCAACTATCTGCATCTCGGCCAGCCCAAACTCCATCCCGCTCCCCCTCGTTCAGAGGTCATACTCCTGAACGCCACGTTCGCGCAGCAGCGCTCGCAGCTGGAGCCGCACACGGTTCAGGATCTGGCTCACGCGTGATTCCGAAATGCGCAGCACTTGACTGATCTCTCGCATGGTCAATTCCTCGTAGTAGTACAGCGAGACGATCAACCGGTCGCGTGGACTCAGTGTCGCCAGCGCCGTCGCGATTCGGTTCTTGATATCCTCTTCGGCTGCAACCTCCGCCGGTTCCAGCGCGCTTGGATCGGCGAGCTGCTCCTCGAGCGAAAGTTCGTCCGGGTCATCGGTCGTCTGCAGTGGCAAGAAGACACAGGCTGCATCGCTCACCGCCTGCTGGAGTTCCCCGACCGTCATCCCCAGATGGTCGGCAAGTTCTTGCTCACTTGGCATCCGACCGTGCTCGGCAAAGAGTTCCCGTGTCGCTTGCTCGATCTGCCGAGCACGGCTCCGGGCGCTGCGCGGCACGATGTCGAGCGTGCGGAGCGCGTCCAAGATTGCGCCGCGGATTCGCATCACCGCGTAGCTCTCGAACTTCACCCCGCGGGAATCGTCAAAGCGCTCCAGTGCCTCAAGCAGGCCGATGGTGCCGTAACCGATCAAGTCGTCTCGCTCGATGCTTGGCGGGAGCGAGAGCCGCATCCGATCCACCACATATTTGACCAGTGGGGCATACCGCTCCACCAATTGTGCTCGGTCGTCCGGTGCCCGCTCGCCCCGACGGAGTCGCTCCCGCAGTTTCCTTTCCTGGTGCGCTGGAACAGCCATCAATAGTGCCCTTCACGCTGTGGTCACAACTCAGCCTGGGCGTTGCTCACTGGAACGGTTGTCCATTGGCTCATAGATCGCTGCTGGCTCATCGTCCTGAACCTGCCGTTTGAGCAGCTGCTCGATCACCAGCCCCGCAGTGAGCAACAGCACAAGGGCCACCGTGCTACTCACAGAAACCCACGTCAGCGACTGGCTCCGGGCGAGTCCGGTCAGATAGACCGTCAAAAACCCGGCCAGACTGATGAGGAGTATCAGTGGGCGGATCGTGAGATTTTTGGACTGCTTTGCGTCCTGCATGGCAGGAGCCCTTCACGAGAGGAGTACTCACCGACCCCGCAGACCAGACAATACCCCGCTGCACTCTTCTGCTCCTAGGGCCGCGCGACCCAAAGATTTGAGTGCCGGACTCCTAGGAAGGCAGGTGCTGCAGTCCTAGGCCGGGACAGCGCGCCCAAGCCGCCGTTCGAGTCGTTCCAGTGTCCATGCCGCAAGTTCCGCAAGTGCCGGTGCCGATGCGTTCACAAAGTCATCCGGTATGCGCGGGCCAGTAGTCAGTGCGATGACTGGCCGTCCCAGCCGTTCGGCCAGCCCTAATGCCATGCCCGGTCGTCGCGTTTCGTCCAGCTTGGTCAAAACGAGCGCACGCGCTCGGAGCGGTGCATAGCGGCGAGCATCTTCAAGTGTCTCTTCGAGATCGCCACCGACTGAGAGCGCAAGGCCGACCACAACCTGACTATGGGCAAGCGCACTTTCGAGTGCTGCGATTGCGCGTGGATCGTAGGGGTTTGCACCTGCAGTGTCGATTACCACCAGCGATGCGTGTGTCATGCGGAGTGCTCGCTGGAGTTCGACACTGTTGGCAACGCGGGTGAACGGCAAAGCTAACCCGCGAGCAAGTGTCTCGCTCCGCACGTCATGTGCCTCATCGCCACCGAGACTAATCACCTGCGCAGGGAAGCCATCGGCTTGCGCTGCCCCGGCGAGCTTGAAGGCAGTTGTTGTCTTGCCCACACCCGTGGGTCCAACCAGTGCCAGCAGAAGTCGCCCGCCGAGCGGGAGCCACGGTGCAACAGGAATATAGTCGGCGATCCGGGCCGCGAGCGCGCGGCGGAGCTCCTGCCCGCGACCGCGCTGTGCGCGGTAGACACGCACGAGCTCCGCGGCAAAGCGCGTGCTGAGCCCAAGGGCATTCAGACCGAGCAGCAATGGGTCACCGGCAGCAGGCACGGCAGATGATCGTGCTTCTCCTGGAGCCCTGACTGGGGCATTCGGGCTCGCCGGAGCAGCGACGAGCTCAACGACGCTGTCATGGCCGAGGAGCTGCCGTGAACCCAGGTGGCGGACGTCCAAGATCACCGCATCAGGGCCAAGTTCCGTCTTTGCCAGGAGCATCGCGGCTTGGATCGATTCAGCCCGGTAGGTGCGTACCTCCAGCATGGCTTACCCCCTCACCGTTCCAAGAACCTGAACGCGGACGGCTGGAATAACTTCCTGATAGGCAAGAACTGCCAAATTCGGCAGTGAGCGCCGCAGTGTGCGGCTGAGTGCCGCTCGCAGACTCGCCGGTACCAGAAGCACCGGCTGGTAGCCAAGCGCTGCGACACGTTCCATCTCCTGTGCCACCGCGGCCAGGAGTGCTTGCAAGCGCTCCGGTGCCAGCGCGAGCTGCGGACCCTCGTCGCTCTGATGGATCGTCTCGCTTAGCTGCCCTGCCAGTTCCGGATGAAGGACGATCGCCCCTAGCGTCCCATCGGGTGCGATGTACTGTTGGGTCAGCGCGGCGGCTAGTGCATGCCGCACATGTTCCGCCAGGAGGTACACGTTCCGGACCGTGCGTGCATGGTTACCGAGCACTTCCAAGATTGTTACCAAGTCTCGGATTGGTACTTGCTCTGCCAGCAAAAGCTGCAACACTTGGTGCACCTCGCTGAGTGACAAGAGATGCGGAACGAGCTCGTCAACTACTGCTGGGTGCTCGCGCCGTACCGTATCCAGCAGCCGTTGGACGTCCTGGCGCCGAAGCAGCGCTGC
>DAOTWO010000350.1:0-11649 GCA_034435855.1 Thermomicrobium sp.
AGCCGGAGAGCGGGTTCGCTTCGTGTCGCTGCGATTGCGGTCGGCATCATGGTACTCGCCATTGCAGCGATTTTCTGGGCGTCGTCGCGCGGGAGTCCTGTTCCCCATCCCGAGATCACTGGCGTGGTTGAGCGGATCCAGGCAGAGCTTGACGTCTTGCAGGTGTCCCTCTAGACGGATCAAGCTGTTCGCAATGGACAGGTGCGAGAACCGGAGGAGTACGTTGCTGCACAGACAGCAGTCCAACGGGCTCGGGCGCAATGGGAGACAATCCGTAGGGCGGTTGCTCACGAGCACGGTGATCGCGTCGATCGTCTCTTCGAGGAACTCCAGACTGCTGTCGATACGCGAGCGCCGGCAGCAGAGGTTCAGGAGCTCGTTCATGATCTCCAGCAAGCACTACGCTCACTGGAATCAACCGAGAACTCTGGTTGACCAGAAAGTCTCGGCCGCCGAGCCACAAAAAGCCAATACGGCAAGAACGCGACGACGTTGAAGAGCGCGATCATGATCAGCCAGAGCGTCCGTCCACCGGGAAACAAGTGCGCTGGACGTTGCAGCAGGTCCGCGAGAGCAACAACCAGTCCGAGCCAGGTCACAATGAACGACGGGAGCAAGAAAGGCACAATCAGCCAGGGCGTGGCCGAAAAGAGCAGGACAGCAACGATCGGTCCGCCGACAAAAAGAACGAACGTGGCCGTCGCCACCGGCAACAGCCACGTTTGTTCGATCAGGACTGCAAAGAGCGAGCGTTCCTGCCTGTGGTCAGCAGTGCCCGTTGCGCGTCGCACACTCAGAGCCCAAGCTGGCCCTTCTTGGCGAGCTTCGCGAGCTTGCGGCGGCGCCGATGCTCCGCCTTGCGGATCTTTGCCCGGCGCTGCTCCGACTTGCTGACGTAGTGCCGCTTTGCGCGGTAATCACGCAGCACCCCAGCCTTCTGGAGCTCCTTGGTGAACCGCTTCAGAAGCGCGTCGAAGCTCTCGTTCTCGCGCAGCTCGACATGAACCGACTTCGCCACCTGACCTCACACCCCTTCGGTGCACCCGGATTGGCACGAAACACCGTGCCGGCACACCTCGACATTCTACCACACATCGTTTGCTCGTGCACATTGCCCTTGGGACTCCGGCCACTACATCTAGTGCTTTTTTGCGTAGCAGGCTCGTCCTACATTGACATGATTCGGACCGTGAGATACGAAGGGTCCGTTAGCGAGAGACGAAGGTGTCAGACGACCGAATCCCGCCAGGCGAGAGCTTGCAACTCTGCAGACGCTGCGTCCATGATGTCCAGCACCGGTTCAAGTCGGACGTGGAAACCCGCGAACACCGTTGCCATTTGGTGTACGGCCGGCAAATCATCGGTTTCGATCACTGCATAACCACCGAACTCGCCGACTCGGACGAGAAATTGGTGGAACACGATCGTCTCGGGAACTTGCCACTTTTGGAAGAGTTCAAGGATTCGCTGCTGCATTTGCTTGTAGTCGGCTGCTGTTCCAGCAGGTCGTGGCCACCATGTCGAAAGATACTTCACAGAACATGCCCCTTTTACATTGTTCCTTCGTGCCTCACGATCCGGCTGACGAGAAGTATAAAGTCCCCAGGATGACAAGAAACCATTCACAAAGTCTCCAATCGTTGCAGAGCTGTTACCCACCCAAGGTTCCTCGTCAGTCCAGACTTTCTATCCAGCAGGTACATCCCCGGACGCTGCGCACCGCCGCCTCGCCGCGAGTACCGGATCGGTCAATGAAGCCAGCGTGATGCTGTCTGTGAGCTACCGGCATACGGCAGAGCGTCCTGAGCCACTTTCTTGTTTTGTTCTGTCGCGAGCCAGACGAAACCAAATCAGCGACCGGTCTGCCCTCCTCCGCTCATCAGCCATTCGTCGCTTCATATTTGGGTGGAAAGAGACCACTCGCAGGCGGCTCCTCAACAGCCAACACGAGGATCTGGGGCAATTCGTCCCTGCGGCTATACAGACTTGGGCTCGCCCTCAGTCTAGAGCTGTGCTCTCCTCCTCACCGTCACGCAGTCGACTTTCCACCGTCCCTCCCAGTACAAGAAGAGACCCAACGAGAGCATCTTCTGCGGGCGCGGTCCACCCTGGGTCCAAAGATCCGAATGCCGTAAATCCCTCTCTGTGACTCAGTGGGCAACGCTCCAGCCGATCGCACTTTGCCTGCTTAGGCCCCCGTTCTGATCGGGCTGCTGGCCACACCCGGCAAGGCAGGAATGACTGCACGCTCCGCGGCTCAATCGAGAATCGATGGACACACCGAAGAATGCGTGTTATACTGCGACTTCGCGGAGTATTCACGGGAGCGATCGATGATTGAGATCGATGGTGTGGAGTATCTAACGGCAGCAGAAGCGGCGGCGCTGCTCGGCGTCAAGCGCGAAACGCTCTATGCCTATGCGAGCCGCGGCCGAATTCGGAGCTATCGCCGCGGTATCCGACGTGAGCGCCTTTATCGGCGATCCGACCTGGAAGCACTGCTCCGTCTGCAACCAGCATCTGACGAGCGGGACAGCAGCCGACTGCCCGCGGCCGAGACCTGGATTCCTTTCACGTCCTGACCATCGCTGCCCGATGCACGCTCTCTTTTGGCAGGGAAACGCCGCATGGCCGAGCACAGGCTCTACATCTGGTTGGACCGCAATCCCTTCTCCGGACCGCCCGACCTCTGGATTGAGGATGTCCCCGGGCGTGCCGATCTGGATCTCCTGGCCGAAGCGATTCGAGCTGGTCGTCTTGGACGCTATCTCCCAGTCCGACTCGCCATTTCCACCCATCCAGATCCCCAATTGCCGTCGGGTTACCGCAGCGTCAACGTTGTCAATCTTCTCCGCCAACACCGCATCCCCTACCGAACGCGCCTTGAACTACTCTTGGATATGACTGGCAATGTTTCGCCAGCCGGAAGTGAAAGTGCTGAGCCTACTCCTCAACAACCCACGCGGAGGTCATGATGTACCTCACACCGAAGGAACTGGATCGTCTCACCGTCTTCACACTCGCCGAGCTCGCTCGCCGTCGCCGTGCGCGGGGTATCAAGCTCAACTATGCGGAGGCCGCAGCCATTATCTGTGATGAGGTGTACGAGGAGGCCCGCGCCGGGCGCCCATACGAGGAGGTTGTTGCTCACGCCTGTTCGCTCCTTACCCGTGATGACGTCCTCCCAGGCGTCCCTGAAATGCTCAATGTCCTGTATATCGACGCACTCTTCCCGGACGGCACACGTCTCGTGACAGTAAGGAATCCGATCCGATGAGGGACATTGTCATCCCGCCTGGTGGTCTCGTCCCCGGCGAAGGCGAAGTCGAGATCAACGCTGGCCTACCCGTCACTGTTGTCCGCATCACCAATCGCGGCGCCGTCCCGGTGCACCTCACTGCCCACTTCCATGTCTTCGAAGCGAATCCCGACCTCTGCTTCGACCGCCGGAAGGCGTTTGGCATGCGCCCTGATATTCCTGTGGGTTGGGCTATCCGGATCGAGCCCGGCCAGACTCTTGAGGTCCCACTTGTCCCGATCAGGGGACAACGCATTGTCCGTGGATTCCATGGCCTCGTTAACGGACCAGTGGATACGGCTGATCTCGTCGCGTTGCTGCAAGAACTTGTCAACCGTGGCTTTTGTCACCATCCCGAGGAGTGAAAGGAGCCCGGGTATGCCCATCCGTATCGACCGAAGGCGGTACGCCTCGTGGTATGGACCGACAGCCGGCGACCGAGTCCGCTTGGCTGACACAAATTTATTTGCCCGAATTGAACGAGACGATACCCTACCTGGCTTTGAGCCGCTCGTCGGTTTTGGGAGACCGGTTCGTGACGGCATGCTGACAAGTCGAGACCATGGACCAAGCAAGCTCGATCTGGTGATCACCAACGTCATCGTCATGGATCCAGTGCTTGGCATCTTGAAGAGCAACATCGGTATCAAGGACGGCCGCATCGTCGCTCTCGGTCGCGCCGGGAACCCGGACGTCATGGACGACGTGGAACTGCTGATCAGCAATGCCACGGGGATAATCCCTGGCGAAGGACTGATCGCCACTCCTGGTGCAATCGACGCGCATGTCCACCTCTCTTCGACCAGCGTGATCCCGGCGGCGCTGAGCGCTGGCATCACCACGCTCGTTGCCCAGGGTTCCGGCGGCGTGTGGGATCTTGGGGTCAACCCAGCAACGAATCTCCGGCATCTCTTTGAGGCTTTTGAAGCAATTCCGCTTAATCTCGCTGTGCTTGGACGGGGATCTTCCGACCCCGCACAACTCGTCGAGCACCTTGAATCCGGGTGCGCCGGATTCAAGATCCACGAAGATGTCGGCGCGTTCCCTGCGGTCATCGATACGTGCCTTACTGTTGCCGACCAAGCCGGAGTCCAGGTCGCGCTCCACACCGATGGGCTGAACGAAGCGGGATCGCTTCGTGAGACGATCGCGGCGATCAATGGCCGCTCCATCCACGCCTACCACGTCGAGGGTTCCGGCGGTGGACATGCACCAAACGTCCTGGAGATTGTGTCCGAGCCGAACATTATCGGCTCCTCCACTAGTCCGACGATCCCATACTCTCGAAACAGCACCGCTGAACTGCTCGACATGATCGTCGCGGTGCACCGGCTGTCACGAGATATCCCAACCGACGTCGCTGCTGCCCACGACCGAGTGCGGGCAACGACGATCGCCGCCGAGGACATCCTGCATGATCTGGGCGCCATTTCGATCATGTCCTCCGATTCGCAGGGTATGGGACGCATCGGCGAAGTCATCAGTCGCACCTGGCAGCTTGCACACCGCATGAAAGAGGTCCGCGGAGGTGGCTTTGACCCAACGACCGGTACTGGTGATGACAATCCGCGAATCCTGCAGTATCTGGCAAAGTATACGATCAACCCTGCCATCACCCACGGCCTCGACCATGAGGTCGGTAGTTTAGAGCCCGGAAAACTTGCTGACATTGTGCTCTGGCATCCGGCCTTCTTTGGTGCCAAGCCAGCTGCTGTCATCAAAGGCGGGTTTGTGGTCTGGGCTCCTGTCGGTGACGGTATGGGTTCTACCCGCTGGAGTCAGCCGTTGATCTATCGAGCAATGTTTGGCGGGCTCGGCCGCGCTCCGGCGGCTTTGGCCGTCGCATTTGTTGCACCTGTTGCTCTTGAAACTGGAGCCTTCGTTCGGTACGGACTGCAACGTCGTCCGGTCGCTGTGCGGAACACCCGCCAGATCTTTAAAGGCGCGATGTACTACAATACAGCCTCACCTCGTGTTCGCGTGGATCCGACGACCCTGGAAGTCGCGATTGACGGCCAGACCGTCTCCATTCCGCCCGCCGAGGAACTCCCCCTCACCGTTCGCTATTTCATCGCCTGACACGGGCTAATCGTAGATCCGAACAAGAATATCGGTCGGATTGAAAGCATTACATGGATTCTGATCCTGCGGGCACGCGGAAACTGCGACAATAAGATCCATAAGTGCTCGAAGTAACACATAGTCATTGCGCTCCGAGAGTGGTTCCCGAATCTCGAAACGTCCCTTGGCGACGATACCAACATTCATGAACCAGTTGACGGGATCGGGGATATCATCTTCCTGGATACCATACTCCCCAAGAACACTCAAGAAGTTATCTTTACAGTTTGGATGGTCGGGTATGCCATAGTCGTCCAGGTATCGCCGCCGATCACACGCCGGGAAGAGGATGTCGTGGCGACCAACCGTATCTTCCAGGAGCACGAGCATCGGATTGCGACGATTGCTGTAGAGGATCATCCCCTGGGTCAGAACGAGCGAGTTGTTGATCGCACGCGTGTGTGACGTCGAAAGATACTCGCGGACATCGTGGAAGTTGAAGGCGACCATGTCCGCGACCTGCTTTCCTTGGACATCGGTGATCTGTAAAAGCTGCCCCTCCTTGAGTGGAAAAGCGATCGGCACCGTTGGCCGCACCTGTGCCGCTCGCTTCGGCACGCGGCCAAACAAGATGTGCTCACTGGGCGCTATCGGCTGCGCCATAGCCTCTCTCCCTTCTCGTCGCGGCAATGACCGCGACCATATCGAAGATAAGGTTTGCTGCATTGAGCGCGGTCACGTCGGCAGGATCGCGGTCTGGCAAGACCTCAACCAGATCCGCTGCCACAATGTCCAGCCCCACCAGCCCCCAGAGGAGTTCCTGCGCTTCCCAGGTCGCAAAACCTCCCACCTCTGGGGTTCCTGTGCCCGGCGCGAAGACAGGGTCGAGGAAATCGATATCAAAGCTCAAGAAGACCGGAGACGCACCCACTCGTCGATGGATCACCTCACACATCCGCGCGAGTCCCGCACGCCGCACTTCGCGGGCAGTCCAGACCTCAAAGCCGAGTTCGCGCGACTGCTCCAATTCATCCAGTCCCCCGAGAGACCCACGGATACCAATTTGGATCGAGCGGCCCGGATCGACCAATCCCTCCTCCACTGCCCGACGAAATGGCGTGCCGTGGTTGTACTTCGTCTCCCAAATGGTATCCCAGGTGTCCACATGCGAGTCGAAATGCACCAGCGCCACCGGTCCATACTGTCGCGCGACGGCACGAAGCTCCGGCAGCGAGATCGAATGGTCACCACCAATACCAATCGGGATCACTCCAGACTCAACGAGTGAGCCTATCCCTTCTTCGATGAGCTGGAAGCTTCGCTCGGTATATCCGGCAACCACAGGAAGATCGCCGTAATCAATGACCGAGAGCTCTGCCAAAACATCCACACCAAGCACTGGATGATACTGTTCGATGCGCGACGAGTGCTCGCGCACGGCCGCTGGCCCAAATCGCGCACCCGGCCGATACGTGACGCCAGTATCGAACGGAATGCCGACGATCGCGACATCCACCCTGTCAAGGCTTCGCGAATCGGGAAACCGCGCAAAGGTACGGATCCCGCTGAAACGGGGCTGCCACGGCCCGGGATTATGGATGCTCGCTGAATCGCTCATCTGCGGCTCTTCCGATCCAGCTCCTTGCAAGGCCAGTTGCGTCCTCCACACCCATATTGTCGTCAGATCACACCGGATGTGCGCCGGTTCACGGCGAGCACAGCCAGAAGCTCAAACAGGACATTCGCCGCAGCGAGTGCCGTGATACCGCTCACATCGTGCGCCGGTAGAACTTCGACGACATCCGCCGCCACAATGTCTACACCGACAAGACCTCGTAGGAGCTCCTGTGCTTCCCGCGTCGTAAATCCACCGACTTCCGGCGTTCCAGTACCTGGCGCGTAGACCGGATCAAGAAAGTCGATGTCGAAACTGACGAAGACTGGTCCACGTCCCAGGCGACGGCGGATCGCTTCACTGACGGCCCCAAGGCCGGTGCGACGCATGTCGTCGGTGGTCCACACCTCGAAACCGAGCGCACGGGATTGATCCAGATCTTCGGGGCCATAAAGTGACCCCCGCATACCCACCTGGATCGCCCGCCGCGTATCGATCAACCCCTCTTCCACGGCCCGCCGGAACGGTGTTCCATGGGTGTACTTCTTCCCCCAGTATTCGTCCCACGTATCGGTATGCGAATCGAACTGGACGAACCCCACTGGACCATATCGCCGAGCCACGGCCCGGAGCTCGGCCAGGGTAATAGAATGATCTCCACCAATCACAAGCGGAACGATGTCTCGCTCTAAGAGTGGCCGTAAGCCGCTCTCGATACGCTCGTAGCTGTCCTCGATGTATCCCGGCACAACCGGAAGGTCTCCGTAATCGATCACCGAGAGCACCTCGTAAACATCGACATCCAGCGAAGGGTGATAGGTACGCAACATCGCGGACATCTCGCGTACTGCTGCTGGGCCAAACCGCGCTCCCACACGATAGGTTACGCCAGTATCGAAAGGCGCCCCCACAATCGCGACGTCGACTCCATCAAGGTCACGAACGTATGGCAGGCGCGCGAACGTTCGAATGCCGGCGAACCGCGGGCTCTCAAGCCCACTCACCGGCGCGTACCGTTTCGGCATCTCATCCTCCTTGCCGCTCGGCGCGCTGTTCATCCTCCCATGCCGCAAAGACGAGGCAGCAATTTTGTCCACCCAACCCGAACGAGTTCTTGAGAGCGACGCGCACGCGATGCCGGCGCGCTCCCTCCGGCACATAATCCAGGTCACACTCCGGATCTGGGAACTCGTAATTGCGGGTCGGATGCACCATCCCGTCACGAATACTGAGGATCGTTAGGATCGACTCAACGGCCCCCGCAGCGCCCATCAGATGCCCAATCATCGACTTGGTCGAGCTGATGGGAATGCGATACGCGCGTTCCCCAAAGACCGCCTTGATCGCGACCGTTTCCGCCCGATCACCCAGGGGCGTTGAAGCCGCATGGGCATTGATGTAGTCCACGGCTTCGGGCGTGACGCCCGCATCGGCAAGCGCCGTACGAATTGCCCGTGCTGCCCCGCTCCCCTCGGGATCCGGCGCAATCGGGTGGAAGCCGTCGTTACTGGAGGCATACCCCAGCAATTCGGCGTAGATCCGGGCACCGCGTGCGAGCGCATGGTCAAGCGCCTCCAAGACAACGATCCCTGCTCCCTCACCGACGACGAAGCCATGGCGCTGGGCATCGAAAGGCCGGCTCGCCGCCTCTGGCCGATCATTCCAAGTCGAAGCGGCCCGCTGCACGGCAAAACTGGCGATGAAAAGCGGAAAGACACAGTACTCGGTTCCACCGGCCAATGCAACATCCGCCGCGCCGGAACGAATCATCTCGGCCGCCTCGCCGATCGCCTGCGCGCCGGTCGCACAAGCCGTCGACACCGTGAGGCTTGGCCCAAGGAAGCGGAATGCCTGCGCCAGGTGATAGGCCGGCATATTGTGCGGGAACGTGGTCATGAAATGCGGCGAAATCCGCATCAGCCCCCGGCGTTGGGCAAGCTCCTGCGTCTCCAGGATGGTCGCCATGCCACCGGCCCCGGTACCGATCACGACCGCAGCCCGCGCTGGATCGAGGTCGTTGCTGTTGAGTCCTGCGTCTCGCAACGCCTGCCCCCCAGCTTCGAGGGCATACTGACTGAACATTGCCATTTGTCGAGCGGTTTTTGGATCGACCCAATCAACGAGGGTGAAGCCTCGTACCTCTGCAGCAATCTGCACGGGAAGTTCACTGGGATCGAACCGCTCAATCCGACGTACTCCCGATTCACCACGCAGCACACGATGCCACGTCTCTTCGGCACTCAGCCCAAGTGGCGTCACTGCCCCAAGACCGGTGATGACGACGCGTCGGCGAACCGGCCCAGTACCGTTGCTGATTCGCGCGCCACACCAAGGGCAAAAGCGAGCTCCCTCAGGTACCTGATCACCGCAGTGGTGGCAGCGCATACCCTCCCCTTCCCAGCCCGGATCCTAGCACGCTGTATCACACCCGAACAGATAACCCAACTCCCTTAGCGGTTCGGACGCAACAGGAGAGTCGGTTTTCGCGGTTTCTTGGCCGCTTCCACCGCGAGTCGTGCTGCTGCCTGACGGGCCGCTTCCCGGAACGCCTGCGCCGTCGCCGATTGGGGATGTCCAACCACAACTGGAACGCCCGTGTCACCGCCTTCACGGACCGCGGGATCGATCGGGATCTGGCCGAGCAGCGGAACGCCGTACTTGTTCGCCACGCGCTCACCTCCACCCGATCCGAAAATCTCTGCGACGTGTCCGCAATGCGGACAGACAAAGTAGCTCATATTCTCGATGATCCCCAGCACCGGCGTCTTCACTTCGCGGAACATCTGGAGCCCCTTGACTGCATCCGCGAGGGCAACGTCCTGCGGCGTTGTGACGATAATCGCTCCCGAAAGCGGAATCGTCTGAACCAACGTCAGTTGAACGTCACCAGTACCGGGTGGAAGATCGATAACGAGGTAATCGAGCTCGCCCCACTGGACGTCGCTGAGAAATTGACGAAGAAGCTGGGATACTAGCGGACCTCGCCAGATCAGTGCCTTCTCAGGATCTAAGATGTACCCAACCGACATCACCGCGAGCCCATACGCCCGTCCTGGAATAATCTTGTTGTTCGCCAGGCCTGGCTGCTCTTCCGCCCCCACCATCAAGGGAATACTCGGCCCGTACACGTCAGCGTCGAGAAGACCGACAGCTGCGCCCTCTTGCGCCAGCGCTACGGCGAGATTCACCGCGACCGTCGACTTTCCAACGCCTCCCTTGCCGCTGGCTACAGCGATCGTGTTTTTCACACCCGGAATCGGCTGACGGTCTGGAAGGCCAGTGCCGGCCGCGCGCACACGAGCCGAGAACTGGACATCGACCTGCTTGATCCCGGGAAGACCTCGCAGCGCTTCCTCCACGTCACTCCGAATGCGCTCGCGCAAGGGGCAAGCTGGCGTTGTCAACTCAACCTGCACACGTACACTCGCCCCTTCAATGGCAATATCTTTGATCATCCCGAGCTCGACCAGACTGCGGTGGAGCTCCGGATCCTGTACCGGTCGCAACGCTTCAAGCACCTGTTCCCGTGTCAACTCGCTCATCGACTGCCGACCCCTATCCGTGCACGCAGGCACCTGAGACTTTCGTAACTACATCGTATCCTAACACGTCGATTCCCGACCGTGTGGCCGCCTCCCGCGCGATGCAAGAAGACCGACATGCCACGCGAACACCGCCATCGCACCCATTCCGAACAGACCAGCGAGACTACCAGCAACAGACGACAGGCCACCCGAGGTGAGAGCTACCAGCAACCGCAAACTTGTCATTCCGAGCACCACCACCAGGAGCAACCAACCAGCACGGGATACACGCAGTCGTTGCCCCGCAAAACCAGGAAACAAGTGTGAGCCAACCGCAAAGATCAATGTGAGTAGGTAGCCCACTCCGATGAGGTGCCACTCGAGTGCCACGGCCCTCCCACTCTCGGCCACCGCAGTGCCTATGAGCCAGATGGCAGCCACCGCGAACCAGCCATAGGCGATAGTGGCCATCCACGCTGTCGGATCGTGCCATAGTACACGTGTAACCCCCGTCAGCGCTCGCCGAGGTTCCAGCAAGCGCAAGGCAACAATCGCCCCCAGAATCCCCAATCCCTGCACCGCGCCTCCTAATCGTACGCTGTCTCCGTGTCCAATGACCACTCCGAAACAGCGCAGAACCAGCCCCACCAAATTCAAGAGGATCGTCCCAGCGAGGCCTCCTCGGTTCGGTATGCGAGTCCGAAAATACAGCGGGAATAATCGGCCTGACATCGCCAGCGCTACAGGCACCACAACGCCGTAGAACCCGAGGAAAACGCCGAGCTGGGTCCCTACCGACGACGCTCCAGCAATCCCGAGCGTGTCGGCTCCCAGTCCCAACGGCAAGGCGACTGCAGTGAGACCGATCGCCAGCAGCACCGCTGGATCGCGCTCTTTCCCACTTGCTGGCCGCTGTGCGACGAGTCGAGCAAAATCGATGGCGACTGACGCTCCACCAACCGACTCCGTGATAGCTCCCAAAAGGACGAGCTCATACTGGCCCAGGAAAACACCAAGAGTGCGGATCGCCATCCCACCAAAGAGGAGCACCCAGCTCCGGAGTGGATGCATCATGGTCGTGTGCGGCATACCCCACAGGCGAGGGAGAAACCAATAGGCGACACCAATGGTCAGTGCGATGGCAAAGCCGT
>DAOTWO010000351.1:0-1544 GCA_034435855.1 Thermomicrobium sp.
CTGACCGCTGCTGACCAGGCCTTCTCCTTCCGCACCGCCGTCAAGGAGGTCTCACGGAAACACGGCTATCTCGCCCCGTTCATGACTAAGCCGTTCATTGACCAAGCAGCCTCCGGAACCCACCTGCACCACAGCCTGATCGATCCACACACTGGTGACAATCTGTTCGCTGACCCGAATGGACGCTACGGTCTCTCGGAGCTCGCGTGGCATTTCCTCGGTGGCCTCTTCCACCATGCCCGTGCGCTCATCGCGTTGTTCTCTCCAACCCCCAACGACTATAAGCGCTATCAACCTGGCCTCTTCGCCCCGACTTGCATCTGCTGGGGATACGACAATCGCTCCGCTGCCTTCCGGATTCCAGCTGACGCACAGGGGGCAAAAGCCCGAATCGAAAACCGACTGGGCGGTGCAGCCGCGAATCCCTATATCGCTTTAGCTGCTTCGCTCGCCGCCGGCTGGGACGGTATCCAGCGTCGCCTCCAGCCACCTGCACCGATCCAGAAGGACGTTGGCTGGCTTGAGGGACTTCCTCCCCTCCCTCGGTCGCTCGAGGAAGCGCTTGACGCGCTCGAGGCCGATACGGTTCTCTGCGAGCTTCTCGGACGGCCCTTCATCGAGACCTACGTTGCTGTGAAGCGTTGGGATGCAGAGAAGTGTCGTCGCCGCTGCCCGGACTACGGCACAGCGGAGTGGCAACGTCGCATCGATCCCTATGAATGGGAGGAGTACGGCGAGCTCATCTAGCTTCGCCGTCCCGCTGCACTCGCTCCAAGCCGGACGGCCCTGCCTGGATCGGATGGCACGATGGGGCTGGCACGCGATGCACGTATTCTCAAGGATGGTGAACTCTTCGTCGTCAGCGACGAACGGGGAGACTTGCGCCGTACCTTCCCTGGTGCTGGCGTTTATGCGCGCGATACCCGATTCCTCAGCGAGCTCTGGCTGCTCCTGAATGGCGAGGAACCAGAGTTCTTCGACTCGTCAGCCGAGCGCACTGATATCGCGGTCTTCGAGTTCGGCAACACCGTTTTCCGCGACCACGCAGGCCGCGATGTCCTCGCCCACACTATCGCCCTCCGGCGCTGCCGAACCGTTCGCCGCGGAACACTCGAAGAAGAACTCGCCCTCGAAAACTACAACCCCTTCCCCGTCTCGGTCGAACTGGCACTCGTCTTCGCTGCTGACTTTCTCGATATCTTCGAGGTACGCGGCTTCCCGCGAGAACGCCCGCGCGGGCACATCCTGCTCCCACACCATGATGGCCGGGAGCTTCGCCTCGCCTACCGCGCCCCTGACGACGTCGTGCTCGAGACCGAAATCATTTTTAGCCGCGCACCAGACGTCGTGACCACCGAAGCCGGCACCACGCACCTCGCTGATCTGGCCATTCCCCACATGCTCCTCCCTGGGCACGATCAGTTGATCCGTGCCTCCGGAGCTGCTCACCCTCCACGCGCATTTGCGCTCTTCCGGTTCACGCTCCCAGCGCACGGCGGCGAGCGTCTCACTTTCCGTGCCGTACCACGCGAACTCCTGGAACG
>DAOTWO010000352.1:0-25928 GCA_034435855.1 Thermomicrobium sp.
TTACATCACTATACTCTACCCAACCAAGGAACAGAAGATAGCCAAATCCGGTCACCCGACCGCCCGCCAGCCAGACCGCGACCATGTGTCCAACCTCGTGGAGTAGCACCCCAAGCGGAACAACCAGAAACAGCGCAATTTCGATAAGGAGTGAGCGTTGTGCCGAGCTGAGCGGTTCAGCAAAGAGAAATTGCCGCCCACGCCAGGCCCGCACGAGTGCCCGCAGCGAGAGTGCGGCCATTGCCAGACTGACGAGCTGCAGCGTCGAAAACGTTGGCATCGGGTGATCCACCCTACCGGAGGATACTCTGCGTCACCTCAGTCTACCGTATAGCCACGGTCACTGCGCGCCCCTGAGACGGAGGGATGACCAGCCACCAGGAAGCGCCACAGCAACGACGTCCCGCGGCGAATCCCGATACGCGTCGTACAGGTCACCTCGGAAACCTGCCGGCCCGGTTGGATCCAGAGCGGTGGCCCATCCAGCGGAAGACCGTTGTGCGCCAGCGTGATCCCAAAAGCGATCGCCAGCGCACCAGGACCACTTGCCAGACGTACTGGCGCGAGCTCCCGAGCAGTGCGACGCTGACGCAACCGTCGTGCTCGCATTGTCTCGAGTCCGACGAGCGGTGCAGCCGCGCGGAGCAGCACCGCACCAGCCTGGCTCTCGGGTTCCGTCACGACGTTGCAGCAGGGATACATGCCGTAAGCTCGGTACACGTAGGCATGTCCCGGTGGTCCCCACATCACCCGCACCAGCCCGTTCCGATAGCGCGCCGCATGCGACGCCGGATCCTCCGGGCCACCGTAGGCCTCAACCTCAACCAATTCCCCCGCCACAAGTTCCCCTTCAACAACGCTGACCAGGATCGCCCCAAGGAGCTCCCGAGCAACCTCGACCGCCGGCCGCGCGTACCACTCCCGCGGGAAGGCGAGCGCAGGGTCGAGTTGGAGCGACGCGAGCATAGTAGTTCTTTGGCTCATGATGGCCCCCAGTGCCTTCGACTCCGGCTCCGCGGGCGAGCAAGCCTCGCCACCTTGTTACCTGAGGACAGTCTTCATCACTTTCCCCGCACCCCGGAGTACCGCTCAACTCGTCTTCCTCGTAGCAGAGCAGCGACGGCCAGTCTTCGGCAAACCGATCAAGCGGACAGCTGGCGGCAGCCGACCAGCGCTCCCATAACGGATAGGCCACCTGAGTGCGCGTCGACCGAG
This sequence comes from Thermomicrobium sp., assembly GCA_034435855.1. Taxonomy (GTDB): domain Bacteria; phylum Chloroflexota; class Chloroflexia; order Thermomicrobiales; family Thermomicrobiaceae; genus Thermomicrobium. Next base: position 1,216 of record DAOTWO010000352.1, read on the forward strand.
AGCACGTTCAGCCGACCACCACTCTCGGAGCAGGCGCACTGGCGACCGCCGGTGGAGAGAGGACGATGACAAAACCCCGCGACCGTTGCGTTCTCACGCGGCGGCTCAGGCCAACTCCTCAAGCCGCGCCTGGATGAGCCGCACACGCTCCTCGGCATCCACGAGTCTGGCACGGTGTCGTTCCACAACGTGCGCCGGTGCGCGGGTCACGAACTGCTCATTCGCCAGAAGCGTGCGCGTCCGCTCGAGTTCAGCGAGGAGCTCTTCCAGTTCACGCTGCAGCCGTTGTCGCTCCGCTTCAATGTCCAGCATGCCGCGCAACGGCAGATAGATCACTGCATCGTCGACAATCAGCGAGACGACCTGACGCGGTGCCTCGAGGAGTTCGTCGACATACTCGAGGCCATCGCTGGCAATCCGCGCCAAGAAGCGGAACACACCCTCGCTGTCCTGGAACGTCCGCCGGTGCGAGCCAGGGAAGACAATTGCCTGGATCCAGCGGGCCGGCTCCACCCCAGCCTCGGCCCGCGCATTGCGCACCGCCCGGATCGCTTCCATGAGAAAAGCGAACTCCTGCTCTGCCTCTTCGTCCACCAGCGTCGTATCTGGCTGGGGCCAGGGAGCGACCATAATGCTCTCGCCAGCGTGTGGTAGTCGTTGCCACAGTTCCTCGGTGAGAAACGGCATGAACGGGTGGAGCAATCGCAGTGCCCGCTCCAGTACATAGGCCAGGGTCTGCCGCGCGGCCTGCGCGCTTGTACCGCCCGCATTGATCGCCACTTTGCTCGCCTCAATGTACCAGTCGCAGAACTCTGACCAGAGGAACTCGTAGAGCGTATGGCCAGCCTCGTGGAACTGATACCGCTCCATGAGGTCCGTCACCGTTTCAGTGACACGTTGCAGTCGGCTCAGGATCCAGCGGTCAGCCAAGCTGGCCGCCTCTCGCGCCGGAGGCAGCACACTCCCGTCTCGCCCGCGGTCGATCGTCCCGCCGGCAAGTGCACGCAGCGTGTAGCGAGTGGCATTCCAGATCTTATTCGCAAAGTTGCGGCTCGCCTCAACCCGGCTCAGGCTAAGCTTCATATCGGTACCGGGTCCAGCCATCGTCACCAGCGTAAAGCGCAACGCGTCCGCGCCGTACTGCTGCGTCACCTCGGTCGGGTCGATCACGTTCCCTTTCGTCTTGCTCATGCGCTGACCGCGCTCGTCGCGCACCGTGCCATGCAAATAGACGGTAGAGAACGGCACCTCACCCATGAATTCGAGGCCGAGGAAGACCATGCGTGCGACCCAGAAGAACAGGATGTCGTACCCCGTCTCCATCACCGAGCCGGGATAGAAGTACCGCAGATCCTCGGTCTCGTCCGGCCACCCCAGCGTGCTGAACGGCCACAGTCCACTCGAGAACCAGGTATCCAGCACATCTGGATCTTGCTCGATGCGCGTACTCCCGCAGTGCTCACAGCGGTCGATCGTCTCCTCGGCCGTCACTGTCAACTGCTCGCAGTCCTGGCAATACCAGACCGGAATGCGGTGTCCCCACCAGAGCTGCCGAGAGATACACCAGTCGCGCACGTTTTCCAGCCAGTGAAGATAGACAGCCCGGAAGCGCTCGGGGATAAACTGGAGCGTTCCGTTGCGGGCCACCTCGATTGCGGGCTGGGCAAGCGGAGCCATGCGCACGAACCATTGCTTGCTGATCAGTGGCTCGACCACTGTTCCGCAACGCTGACAGTGACCAAGGCTGTAGCGATGCGGCTCCGTCCGCACGAGGTAGCCTTGTCGATCGAGTTCCTCGACAACGCGACGCCGTGCTTCCTGGATGGTCAGCCCCGCGAACGGCCCAGCCGCCTCGTTCAAGGTGCCGTCCGGATTCAGGATGTTGACCGGCGGCAGTTGGTGTCGCTGGGCAATCTCAAAGTCGGTGAAATCGTGGGCTGGTGTCACCTTCACCGCCCCGGTGCCAAAAGCCGGATCAACTGCTTCGTCAGCGACGATTTGCAGTCGCCGCCCCAGCAGGGGCAAGATCGCGGTCTTCCCCACAAGGTGCCGGTAGCGCTCGTCGTCCGGGTGGACAGCCACACCAGTATCGCCGAGCATCGTCTCCGGTCGCGTCGTCGCCACGACCAGCGACTCGTCACTTCCTTCCACCGGGTACCGCAGGTAATAGAGCGTCCCTTCCAACTCCTCGTGGTCAACCTCAAGGTCGGACAGCGCGGTCATACAGCGCGGGCACCAATTGATGAGGCGTTCACCACGATAAATCAGCCCTTTGTCATAAAGCCGCTTGAAGGCCGTCCGCACTGCCCGTGAAGGGCCAGGATCCATCGTAAAGCGGAAGCGTGTCCAATCGCAGGAGGCACCAAGGATCCGAAGCTGCTCGCGAATTCGGCCGCGGTAGCGGTTCATCCAATCCCAGACACGCTCCAGGAACTTCTCCCGCCCCAGATCGTGCCGAGTCAGCCCCTCCTTGAGGAGCTCCCGTTCAACGACCCACTGCCCAGCGATCCCCGCATGATCCGCCCCAGGCAGCCAGAGCGTCGGGTAGCCCTGCATGCGCCGCCAACGGATCATTAAGTCCTCGATCGCGACGAAGAGCGCGTGTCCCATATGGAGCTCGCCGGTGACGTTCGGCGGCGGCATGATGATGACGAACGGCTTGCGACTCCAGTCGATCGTCGGCGTGAAGTACCCCTGTCGCTCCCACCAGTCGTACCAGCGCGCCTCCACTGCCTGCGGCTGGTAGGTCGGGGCAAGTTCGTCGGAGCGCGCCACGTGCGTCATCGAGTCCCACCTCCACGTCGAGTGTCGCGATCGAGAACCAGATTACCCTCTAGCAGCACTCACTCCTCACGAGCGGCCAATCGACGAGCGCCGTACTCGTCGGAAGGACCTTCCTCCCGTCGGACGGCCTCTCCCGGCAAGCGTACCGACCGCCAGCGCAGAACGTCAACGAGCCACGGGATACAGCGCATGGGCGCCTTTCCAAACCGTTCCCTGTGCCCACTCTGACCCTAGCTTGAAAACCGGCCACACTTACGACGCAATGGCCGGCTCTTGGACACTGCGTCTTCCCGCCTCCATCTCGTTCCCGGTGTATTGCAGCGCCTCCGGCATCCTGACAAGGCAGCGAGCACCAGCACACAGCGAGTCAAGCGCTACCTTGCGATTGACTGTCCAAACCGTCGAGACAGAAAAGGGAGAATGGGCGTTGACACCTCCCTAACCTGTTCCTCGCACCACGCTCGCTCAACAGCCGTTCAGCCACTCGACGCGGCGATCGTTCGGCTGGTTCTCAAGCATGCAGCGAATGTGGGGCAGGGGACATCTCCGCGCGCAGGCTCCGTGTGAGATCACTGATGCGCTCGAGTGCGATGAGTGGCGTCTCTCCGGGTACGTCTCACGTTCGCGTCCCGCTATCCAAGCCACATTGTCGGAGATATCACGCCCAGCGCAACTCCCCCACCCTGGCGGGAAAAGCGAGGAAAGCTAGTTCTTCGGTGGTAACGTCTCCCGTCGTCCCTCGTTTCCTACCCTTGAGGGAACCCGGCCTATTCAGCCCAGATCGACGGTCCGCATCAGGGTTCACCCAGAGCTCATTCTCCACTCTCGCCGCTTTTCTGCACGTTGACACGATTGCATGCTGGCTCGGACGAACAGGGCGTGTCCTGTCCCGGAGCACGCCCTTCACTCCTCCAGCTCGACGGATGCCGCAGGGACACGCTGGGCCAGTTGTTCTTGGAGGGCACTGAGCAGTCGCTGCTCAATCTCCAGGACGTGATCAGTGACCTCACGTAAGCGGCGTGTCAGGCGCGCCGAAAGGGTCAGCGCACTCGCCGCAAGGCGCAGCGCTTCGTCGGTCGTCAGATCCTCGCGTGACGCTTGCGCGAGCAACTCGGCCATTCGTTCTTCGTAGGTCGTCACCATCACGCCGAAACTACGCAGGATGACGCGCGTCGTCTCGCTCGGTCGCTGCTCAGCCACACTCGCCTCCTCCGCCTTAGCCGGCGCGCAGCGCCTCCAGCGCCTCGCCGATCCGTACCACAGCGAAATCGATGTCTTCACGGGTCAGGATCAAGGGCGGCAGGAGCCGCACCACCGTCGTGCCGGCAGGGAGCGCCAGCACTCCGCGCTCTTGCATTGCCTTGAGAACGGGCGTCGCACGCGTCTTCAGATCAACACCGAGCATTAGTCCGAGTCCGCGCACCTCGCGCACGAGTGGGTGACGCAAGGCGAGTAGCTGCTGACGGAAATAAGCACCAAGCTCCTTGGCAGCGGGGATCAGGCGGTCATCTTCGAGCGCCTGAAGCGTTGCCAGTCCAGCCGCACAGGCAAGCGGGTTCCCGCCGAAGGTGCTCCCATGGACACCAGCCGGCAACGCCAGCGCCACATCTTCTGTCAGGAGTGTTGCGCCAATCGGGACACCATTGGCCAACCCTTTGGCCACACAGAGGAGGTCCGGTGAAACCCCTGCGTGTTGGCAGGCAAACCAGGCACCGGTGCGGAACGCTGTCTGCACCTCATCGAAAATAAGGAGTGCACCGCGATCTCGCGTGATCCGCCGCGCCGCCTCCAGGAAACCCGGATCAGCTGGATAAATTCCTGCCTCGCCTTGCACCGGCTCGAGGATCACCGCGGCCGTCTCCTGGTCGACGGCCGCCTCCAGCGCCACGGCGTCGCCGTAGGGGACATGCGTCACTTCCGGCAATACAGCGAGGAACGGTTGGCGATATTTCGGCTCCCCTGTCGCCGCCAGTGCTCCGAGCGTCCGACCATGGTAGCCACGCCGTGCCGCCACGATCTTGCGCCGCCCGGTCACCGCCCAGGCAAACTTCAGCGCTGCCTCCACCGCCTCCGCGCCGGAGTTACTCAAGAACGCGCGCACCAATCCATGAGGAGCGAGAGACAATAGCTTTTCCAGGAATGCCGCCCGCACGTCCGAGGCGAACGACTGGTGACAGCTCAAAAGTCTCCCCGCCTGCGCGACGATCGCAGCAGTGACACGAGGATGGGCGTGCCCCAGGATATTGACCCCGTAGTTGCTCATCAGGTCGAGATACCGCTGCCCGTCACTATCATAGAGCCACACCCCTTCGCCGCGCACTAACGCGATACCGCGCTTGGCATACAGCGGCGGCTGGAGCGTCTCGTCGAGTTGGACGATCGTCGCCGTCGATCGCGCCGTCATGGTCGCACCTCGACCCGGCTCCCGGCGATCAGCACTGTCCCCGCGCCGGCAAGTGCCTGCTGGATGGGCTGTGGCACACGTGCATCAGCGAACACCACTCGGCCGATCCCAGCCTGCACCGCCTTGCAACCTGCCTCCACTTTCTTCTTCATTCGACCCTGTGCCGCCGTCATCGCCGCCTCGACACTCGCCGGATCGTCCACATCAATGGCGGTAATCAGCGAGTCCGGATCACGCACGTCCCGCAGGAGGCCAGGTGTATTCGAGAGGATGACCAGCGCATCAGCCCGTAGCGCGATCGCAAGCTGCATTGCCAGCTTGTCGCCGTCCACGTTGATCGCCTCGCCCTGGTCGCTCACCGCCGGGGGCGTGAGCACAGGCAGATACCCATGGTCGAGCAGGAGCTCCAAGAGCTGTGTATCGACTCGTTCGATACTTCCCGCATAGTCTCCCCGCAGCACCTTGGGCTTCCCATTTTCGATCGCCCGCAGCGTGTCTTTGCGTGGACCGCTGGCGATGCGCCCGTCCATCGCTGTCAGCCCAACGGCGTTGACGCCACGCTGCTGCAGTCCCTCGACGAGCCGCTTATTGACCAGACCGGCATAGACCATCAACATCAGATCCATCGTCTCGCGGTCGGTAAACCGGCTGACCTGACCAGTCGAGGACATCACGAGGCGTGGCTCCCGTCCAAGCCGTCGCGTCCACTCGTCAAGTGTCGCGTTCGCCCCGTGGATGAAGACGATCCGTGTCTCACGCCAGAGCGCTGCCAGATCGTCCAGCGTCAGTGCCGGATCGATTCCCGCGCTCCCTCCCAGCTTCACGACCAACATCTTCGTCACGTCGCTCCTTTCTCCATCGTCATCCCACTCGGCTTTTCCCAGATTGTGGTATGTCCCAAGAGCCAGCGCCGCTCCGCGATGCGTCGGAAACCCGCCTGCTCAGCCAGTTCGCGCACCCGCCGATACCGCACGTAGTGCGGGTCCCCCACCGTCTCGACGATCGCCAGGCGCCCACCTGGTCGCAGCACCGTCGCCAACTCTTGCAATGTCGCCGCCGGGTCGGCTGTTTCGCCAAGCACGTGGACAAGGAGCGCCCGGTCGTAAGCATTCTGCTCCAGCGCTGCCAACGTGCCCCGGCCGAGCTCCGCCAGCAGCAGCCGTACGTTGGTCAGTCCGCGCTTTTCCGCCTGCTGCTGCACCAGTTCGAGCATCCGCGGCTGCACGTCGAGCGCGGTGATTGAACCGCTTGGCCCGACACACTCGGCCAATGGGATTGTCAGTCGCCCCGGCCCCGCGCCAGCGTCGAGTACCCGCATGCCCGGCTGCAACTCCAGCAAGGCAGTGAGTTTCGCTGCCTGGGCGAACGAGGGCACCCCCGGCAGTGTCAAGAACCAGGCGAGCCGCGCGGAAAAGGGCCGTCGGCGAGCAAGCTTCCAGCCGAGCGCGAGACCTACCGCGAGCAAAGGGAAAATGACCCAGCGACGCCACACCACGCGACTCCTCACAACGGGTGCAGCCCCGGAAACTCAAGGCCCAATGTCTCCGGAAAGCCAAGCCGGATGTTCATCGCCTGCACCGCTTGTCCTGCTGCACCCTTCATTAGGTTGTCAATTGCCGACATCACCACGAGCCGCTGCCGGCCACCCGGGAGTTCGTCCAGCTCCCAGCCGATATCACAGTAGTTCGAGCCAGCGAGGATCTTCGGTTCCGGATACCGGTGGATTCCGCTTGCCTCCTTGACCAGACGGATGAATGGTTCCTGCCCGTAGGCTGCGCGATAGACCTGCCAGAGATCACGGTCGGTGAGTGGTCGATTGGGAAAGACATGGGCCGTCGCCAAGATCCCCCGCACCGCTTCGACGCTCGTGACCGAGAGGCCAAGCGACGGCGTCCGTCCACAGACCGTGAGTTCTTGCAGTACCTCGGCTGTGTGCCGGTGGCCACCCGGCTTGAAGGGACGGATCACTCCACTCCGCTCTGGGTGGTGGCTTGCTGGCCCGGCCTCACCACCAGCCCCGGAGGAGCCCACCTTACACTCAACGGTCACTGGCATGTCCAGGTCGACGAATCCCGCACGGAAGAGCGGGGCGAGCCCAAGGATCACTGCCGTTGAGTTGCAGCCTGGGGAGGCGATGTACCGCGCCGTCTTAATCTCCTCCCGGTGGAGCTCCGGAAGCCCATAGACAGCCTGGCCAAGCAGCTCCGGCCGAGGATGCGACCAGTGGTACCACGTCTCATAAGCAGCCGGGTCCCGCAAGCGAAAATCTGCAGAAAGGTCGATAACAACCGGCGCAAGTTCGAGCAGCCGGTCCACAATCGGAGCCGTCTCCCCGTGTGGCAAGCAGGCGAAGAGCACGTCGACCGGCTCGAGCGCCTCGGGCGGGACGAATTTCAAGGTTGTGCGCTTGCGGAGGTTCGGGTGCACCGTATGCACGAATTTTCCGGCTCGCGACCGCGAGGTGACGTGCTTTACCTCGACTTCCGGATGATGAAGCAACAAGCGCAAGAGTTCCCCACCCGTGTAGCCCGAGCCTCCGAGGATCGCGACTGTCACTGCCATCCAGGTACCACCTCTCCCTCCCGTGGTCTTTCCGTCAGTGGCTCAACGCCATCGCGGGCGACGCTCCCTGCGTCGCCCGCGCCAGCACGTAATCGGCGATGAGTCCCGCCACGTCGACATGGGTCGTGCGCATCAATCCCTTAAACTCAACACCGCCGTTGACTTCCAGGACTTCGAGCCCATCCGCCGTCTCGACGAGATCGACACCCGCGATCTCCAACCCGATTGTGTGTACAGCCCGCAACGCAAGTTCAGCCAACTGCGGTGTCACTGGACAGGGATGAGAGACTGCTCCGCGTGCTACATTCGTCACCCAGTGCTCGGCAACACGGTATGATGCCGCAACTACTTGGTTGCCGACGACGAAGACACGCACGTCGCGCCCTGGCTTATCAACATATTCCTGGAGATAGAAGACACCATGGTGGAAGGAGCCGAGCGCCCGCTTGTGCTGCAACACCTCACGCGCTGCGGCCGGAGAATTGACACGGGCGAGCAGTCGTCCCCAAGAGCCAGTCACCGGCTTAATGACCGCTGGATATCCCAGCTGCTCGAGGGCCGCAAGAGCGCTCTCCACATCGAAGGCGACGAGCGTGCGGAGCGTGGGCACACCAGCTGCTGCCAGGAGCCGCGTCGTCAGCACCTTATCATCGGCGATGGCAGTCGCCTGGCTCCGGTTGACCGTGGGGATTCCGGCAGACTCGAAGAGGCGCAGGGCTACCTGCCCACGGCTGTGCGCCATGCACCGGTCAAGGACAAGATCGACCTGCGGCCAGCTGTGTTGGTCCGTAAGATCAAACACGAGCTGGCGGTCATAAAGCCGCACGACCTCTGCGCCTCGCTCAGCCAATGCACGCAGGAGGAGTTTCTCCTCTTCTCGGACATGCGAGAGTAGCACCCCGATCCGCGGCGTACTCACGACTCGTCCCCCCATCGCCCACCCACGATTTGTGCCGCGATCCGCTCAATCGCCCGCTGGAGCACGGCGATACCGCGCAAGAACTCGTCGATCGCGATGTGCTCGTTCGGCGTGTGGTCCAGCCGGGAGTCGCCCGGACCGTAAGCGACGATCGGACAGCCCCAAGCCGGACCGACGATATTCATGTCTGACGTTCCCGTTTTTACTTTGAGTTTCGGCTCACCGCCGAGCTCTCGGATCGCTGAGAGAAACGCCGAGACCAATGGCGACCGCTTGTCGACCCGGAATCCTGCCGCGTTGACTGTCACTACGACCTCCCCGGCACCGGCGAGCCGCTGCGCCACTGCGACCGCCCGTTCTGGCGGGAAGTCCGGCGGCAAGCGGAGGTTGGCCCGCAACCAGGCCTGTTCGGTCAGTCCGTCTCCATTGGTGACGATGCTGAGCAAGGTCGGTGTGACGCAATCGAAGGCACGCGTCCGTCCAGCATTCTGCTCGTCACACCAGCTGACGAGGGCATTCCAAAAGGCAACCGCGTCTTCCGCTGCTGTCGTGCCTGGTCCGGCAGCATGCGCTGACGGTCGAACGATCCGATACTCAATCGCTACCGACCCCTTGTAACCGAGCACAACACCGTCCCAGCCGCTCGGCTCACCGATGATCACCGCATCCGGACGCGAGTGATGTTCGACCAGCCAATTCGCACCACGCGAACTCATCACTTCTTCCTCCACTGCCCCAACCACAGTAAGGCGGATACCCGGAGGAAGCGTCGCTCGGGCACCGGCCAGCACAAACGCCGCAAGCGGTCCCTTGGCATCGACTGCGCCGCGGCCATAGAGCAACCCGTCCACCTGCCGCACCGGAATCCGACCCGGCACGGTATCGATGTGCCCAAGCAACATCAGCTCACGTGAACCAGATCCACGGACCCCGACCGCGTTCCCCGCTTCATCCGGTGCTGCCTGGTAGCCGAGCTCCGTCATGCGAGCGCATAACCACTCGACGGCCGCCGCTTCTTGGCCCGAAAGACTCGGGATACGGAGGAACGCTTCGAGGAAGGCAGCAGCTTCGACGGCGAGCTCGGTCGTCATCTCATTCCCTCGTCCCTGGAGTTGCTTGCTGAACCTGTTCCATCACGAACGCGACAATCCGCTCCGCGATCGGCACTCCTTGCTCGGCCAGCTCGCGGAATTGCAAAAGATTTTCGGCAGAGAGGACGATCGGCTGACCGTCCCGTTCCACGACGTCAAGAACGTAAACGCCGCTGCCGAGTCGTCCAACAAGCGCACTCGCCAGCGGCTCCCAGCGTTCCCGCTCCTCGAGCGTTATCGGCATGTCGCCGCCCCGTCCTCGCAGAACCGCGAGGAGCTCCGTCCCGACGACCACCATCCGCCGTACTGCACCCGGCTCAGCGACCGCCTGCTGGACCAGCACTGCTCGCTCCTCGCCGAGCACCCGGCGATGCTCAACCAGCGCCTCAGCAGCATCCGGATCCTCGACAAACGCGATCGGCATCATCGGGTCCACAGTCAGCGATTTCAGGTACACCGGATATCCCAGTGACGCGATCGCGCGGAAGGTCGCCGCCTCACCGAAGGCAACGATCGTTGGTGGCGTTGGGATACCAGCCACGACAAGATGCCGGAGGAACGCTAATCGATCCGCCAGCAGCCGCGTCGTCGCCGGGCGGTTTACGACTACCGCGCCACGCGCTGCCAGCAGCGCAGCAAGCGCAGCCGACTCCGGGGTCGCCTGCTCCCGGTCAAGTGCGATGGCCGGCAACTCGGCCCCATCGTCCTGCAAGGGAATGGCGACTTCATCGGGATCGTACAACCGGGCCTCCCAGCCCACGGCCGCAAACGCCTGCTGGAGCAGGCGCTCCTCAACCCGCAGTCGCTCGGCGAGCAGCGCGAGCGTAGCCATCGTCACTCGCCCCAGTCCTCTTCCTCAGCCGGTGCAAGGCCGAGCTCGAGTGGATCGACCGAGAGAACTTCGAGATCGGCTCCGCACTCCGGGCAGGAGACAATTTCCCCCACCTCGACGTCCGTCAGACCGAGATTGGCACCACACTCTGGGCACATCGTGGGTCACTCCCTCCACTCCAGACAACGTTCCGACAAAACGAATCGGCGGTGAGCTTGTGGGCTCACCGCCGCTCCGGCTCTACGCTAGCGCGTCAGGTCAACAGGACCGTCCGCGGGCGCTTCCGGTTGCGGCAGGAGCCCCCAGGCACCTGGGGGCGGGGATAGGTGCGGGGATCACCACGCTGGGAACGACGCACGGCTGAAGCGTCGCTTTGCACTGGAGCATAGGATTCGTCGCTGCCATTCGTCGTCCCATCGCCCCGCTCACTCACCGCATCGGAGCGTCCACGCGACACTGTACCACACGGGCGGCAGCGAGGCAAGAGGAGGGGATATCGGAATCGTTTTACCCTGGCCTCGTCACCTCACCTGCCCAACGGTCCGGAAATATCAGTTCGTCGAAGCGGCTCGAACACTCGGGGCTAGCGATCTTCGGATCCTCCTTCGCCATGTCCTTCCCAATGCGTGGTCAGTTATCGCGATCCAAGGCACCTTTATCTTCGCTGAGGGAGTCCTCGGCGAAGCAACACTCAGCTTCCTTGGAGTCGGCCCACCCCCAGAGTTCCCCAGCTGGGGGAACATTCTCGGTGAAGCTCGACTCTACATCCGCGAAGCACCATGGCTCATGCTCCTCCCGGGCATCGCGTTGACCCTCACCGTCCTTTCGTTAAACCTGGTCGGTGATGCTATTCGTGACCTCCTTGATCCCAGAACCAGACGACGTCTCGCGTAATCTGGTGACCCTCAGGGCCGCACCAGGAGTAGAGATCCTCTTGAGCCAACAGGATCATCCGCGACCCCTTCTGTGTCCTCCTCGCATCGAACGATCCCTATCACTCCAGCATCGTCTCTCTCGGTATTCCTCATCTCACCGCGCTTCCGTTTGCCGCGGAGTTCCCTTTCTTGCCACGCGAACATCGATATCTGTCAAGTATTGCTCACTTCTGTGTGTTCTACGCTTAATCGTTCTGCTATCCTTGAATTAATTGGGGAGGTACGACGATGCGCCAAGCAACAATCACACCTGACCGACCCTCGACCCGGGAGCAACTGCTTACACTGCTGAAAAAGAGCGAGGGTCTCACCGCTGATCAGCTCGCCCGGACGCTCGGGATAACCTCCATGGCCGTCCGCAAGCACCTCACCGCGCTCGAGCGTGACGGGCTTGTCACGACTTCTCTCCAGCGACGCAAAATCGGTCGGCCAGCTCGTCTTTACCGCCTGAGTCCCCAGGCCGATGCGCTGTTCCCGCAACAATACGATGCGATGCTCACTGACGTCCTGCGCGACCTGGCAGCACTTGATGGCCCCGCCAAGGTCGCTCTTCTGCTCCGCCGCCGTGCCGAGCAGACTGGTCAGACGCTGGCCCGGGCAATGGAGGGCACAACCACGCTTCAGGAACGCGTCCGTGTCCTCGCCGAGACGCTCGATACACTCGGCTACTACACGACCTGGGAGCAGCTCGACGGTGAGACGTTCCGGCTTTGCCAGTATCACTGCCCGATCCGCCAGGTCGCAGCCAATTTCCCAACCACCTGTGACGCCGAGGTCGAACTCTATCGGGCGCTCCTGCGCGCTGACATTGAGCGACGCTGCCATCTCGCCTCTGGCGATCCCTGCTGTTCCTATCTGATCCGCGCTCCGCAGACAGCAGCCGTCGGAGCATCGTGAGTCGTCTACGACCGTGGGATCGTTCCGAGGAGCGCAAGGCTCAGCACCAGGACTGCACAGCTCAGGAGACCAAACAGGATCCCCAGCAGTGCCGCGGTACGAAACCGTGGTTGCTGGCCTTTCCTTTCCCCGCTACCGCTTCGGCTCATTCGCTCCCCCAAAACCTAAGCGCGCACTGTTGCCAAGGATGAAAACATCCGGCACCACTTGCGCTGTCGCCGCCAAGGTCGGCGGCAGGATACCCAAGGCTGCCAGACTTAACCCGACCAGATTGTAGAGCGCCGTTCCCGCTAGGTTCACCCAAGCTGTTCTCAGCGCGCGCCGCGCCCAACGGATCACTGCTGGCACGAGCATCCAGTTCTCACGCAGTAACACCACGTTTGCCGTTTCGGCTGCCAGCGCCGTACCAAGCCGTCCCATCGCAATACCTACGTCGGCCTGGGCTAGCGCCGGCGCATCATTGATTCCGTCACCGACCATCGCGACAATCCGACCAGCCTCCTGGTATGCCCGTACCACCGCCAGCTTGTCCTCGGGTAGCAATCGGGCCCGCCAACGAATGCCAAGCGGACCGGCGAGTGCCGCAGCCGCCTGCTCATGGTCACCGGTGATCAGCTCGATGTCCCGTATGCCGAGTCGCCGCAGTTCGGCAATCGACTCGGCTACACCCGGTCGGAGTTCGTCAGCGAATGCCAGCACACCGAGGCGCTCCCCCTCCCATTCGACCACCACGACCGTCTTGCCCTGCGCCCGAAGCTGCGCGACTGGCTGCCAGTCCGCCTCGTCGGGCGAAGGCGCGCGAACACGCACCGTTGCACCGTTGATCCGCGCTGTCACCCCCACGCCGGGATCAAAGGAGAACGATTCTGGTGCAGCAGGCGCAAGCCCTCGCTCGCGCGCGGCCGCGCGGATCGCCTCAGCAAGGGGATGTTCAGCATAGCGCTCGGCCGTCGCAGCAAGTCTCAGGAATTCGTTCTCGCCGACACGCCCGTCCGCCACAACGACGTCGGTCACCACTGGGCGCCCCAGTGTGAGTGTCCCTGTCTTGTCCAAGAGCACCACGTCAACCCGCGCGAGTCGTTCAATCACCGCACCACCCTTGATCAGCACCCCCCGGCGTGCGGCACGTCCAATCGTTGCGACCAGTGCCATCGGCGTCGCGAGTGCGAACGCACACGAGCACGCGACGACAAGCACCGCCGCCACCGCCAGTGGATCGCGGCGGAGGAGCAACGTCAGCACCGCAACACCAGCGACGACCGGGAGATACCATCCAGAGAAACGATCAGCAACGCGCTGCAGACGCCCCGGATTTGCTTCTGCCGCCTCGACGAGCCGCACAATCCGCGCGAACGCTGAGTCCGATGCTGGCGCTGTCGCCTGCAATCGCAGGTACCCACTCCGGACAACGGTCGCAGCGTAGACGTGCTCTCCCGCACCGACTGCGCGCGGGAGCGGCTCGCCCGTCAACGCCGCCTCGTCGACCAGCGCTGTTCCGTCGATCACCGTTCCGTCCACGGGCACCGCCTCACCGGTACGGACGACGACAACGTCCCCCGGCACGACACTCCCAGCCGGAACTTCCATCTCCTGGCCGTTCCGCTCGACACGGGCACGTTGGGGCGCCAAAGCCGCGAGCTCGCGCAGTGCCCGTCCTGCCTCACTTCCAGTACTCTCCTCCAAGACGGCACCGAGGCGCATGAATACCACGACGATCGCCGCTGCCGCCCACGCACCGACCGCCATCGCGGCAAGCGCGCCAAGGGTCATCAGCGTGTGCGCGGTCACTCGTCGTTGCAGCACGGCACGTGCCACGTCACGAAAGACCGGCCAACCACCAGCGACAATGCCGGCGAGCCAGAGCGGCCAGGGAATCCACGAGTTTAAGCGATCCACAAAACCGGTTAACTCCGCCGCCACGACTGCGAGCACAACCGCAACAGCCACTGCGCTCATGACGAGCACACGCCGCCAGGCACGATCCACCGCTCCCGTCTCCTCGCCGACCGGGTAACCAGTCTCAGCCAGAACCCGCTCGACGGTCGCACGATCGACGCGTGACGGATCGACCACGACCGCAACCTTCCGTGCCAGCGGGAACGCTTCGACCTCGAGCACTCCCGGAACCTTCTGCAACGCGTGCTCCACGTGGCGCGCGCACTCGGCGCAGTCAACCCCCTCCACCGGCAGGACGAGCGTCGTCCCGTCGGCACGTTCCTCAGTCGGTAGACGTTGCTCGTCCATCGTCCACCCCCACTGCATCGCTTTGCCAGACAGCGGGCTCATAGCGCGGACATGCCGCAACGCCCCATGCCGTTTCCGCGAGGACGTCTTCAGCAAGTCCCAGCAGGACGGCAATCCGCTCATCACTCAGGCTGTAGCGGACAAACTGTGCCGCCCGCTCCCGACTCACCAGCCCACAGTCCCGAAGACACCGCAAGTGATTCGACACGTTAGTCAGCGTCAGTCCGGTGCGTTCGGCGAGCTCGCCAACGGTACATGGCCCACGGCGCAGTACTTCCAGGATCGCCAAGCGACTCGGGTCCGCAAAGCCACGGAATAACTTGGCTTTCAGCTCGAGGGCTCGACGGTCTACCATGCTACCTCCAGCACTTCAGCAACTCCTGAAGTATAGGCTACCGTTTGCCAGCGTTGCCCGTCAAGTAGTCAGGTCGATGAGATGCTTGTGGGCCAGACAGGGACCGCCATTGTAGACGGTACGTTCTGTGTTCAAGGACCGGGCCACTTCTCGCCGCCGCGGCTCAGTCGCAGACCTGGGGAGAGCGGAGGTCAGTCGGCCATAAACGCAGTCAGCTCCAACGCAGCAATCCCTAGGGGAGGCAAGACCGCTGTGGAGAGAGAGCACCTCGGCTCAATTACGAGGCATGGCGAGGCCGTCGTCCCTCTCCAGGCGCCCGAGTTCGGCGTGAGCGTCCGCTAGAGACGCTCACCACCAGGGTCGTGTCCGCGCGCCAAGGGGGAGCGGAGGCTCCGCCTGTTCAATTCGGATCCGCGCATCAACGACTACCACTCCATCTGCCCTGGCAATCACCGGATTGAGATCGAGTTCAGCGACATCCGGAAGTTCCTCTGCCAGTGCACTTACCCGCAAGAGCAGCTCCTCAACTGCCGCAATGTCAACAGGTGGGGAGCCACGGTAGCCAGTCAACAACGGAAACCCCTTTAGCTCGCGCAACATCTCGCGTGCATCCTCGACCGCCAGCGGCGTGAGGCGTACCGAGATGTCACGCAGCAGTTCGACCAGCACACCACCCAAACCACAGACGACTACAGGGCCAAAGTGGCGATCATGCGTGACACCGACCAGAAGCTCGACTCCGCCGACGACCTGCCGTTGCACGAGGAAACGCAAAGCAGTGAATCCCTCCCGGGAGAGCCGCTCCTGCATCTCCCGCGCTGCCGCTTCTACGGCTGCTGGCGACTCCAGTCCGAGGCGCACGGCACCACGTTCGGTCTTGTGCGTCAGTCCTGGGGCAACAGCCTTGAGCACCAAGAGACCGCCGAGACGTGCAGCGGCCTGTGCCGCTTCCTCAGGCGTCGCGACCAATTCCTGCTCGACCAAGCGAAGTCCAAAGCAGGAGAGTATCCGGGCTGTCTCCGCCGGATCGAGCCAGCCGCCGCCCCGCCCCAAGGCACTGGCGATCACCGAGGCTGCTTCGTCGCGCCGGATATCGGGGAAATCCGGCGCTAGCGTCAGGGGACGCTCACGCCATTCAGCGTACTGCGCGGCGCGCGCGAGCGCGATCGCCGCCGCTTCCGGGAACGCGTAAGACGGGATACGCACCTCGCTGTCCTGGAGTGCCTCAGGGACGCCGTGGGAGGACAGAAAGACTGCTGCCATCGGCTTCCCGAGTGCGTTCACCTCGCGTGCCGCTTCCACAATCGCCCGCGCTACATCCTCGCTCGGCACTCGCAGTGGCGGAAGGTAGATGACGATCAGCGCGTCCACGCTTGCGTCGTTGGCAACCAACGGGATCGCTCTCCGGTACACCTCGGCGGTTGCCGGCGCGGTCAAGTCCACAGGATTAATGACACTGGCATGCGGAGGGACGAGTGCTCGCAACTGTTCTTGCGTTGTCTCAAGGAGTTCCGGCACTTCCAGCCCATGCGCCACGCAGCTGTCCACTGCGAGAATGCCTGGGCCCCCAGCATTTGTGACGACTGCTACGCGACGACCTTTTGGCAAAGGCTGATTCGCGAGCAGCGTGGCGACATCGAAGAGACCCTCCAACGTTTCAGTGCGGATGACGCCAGTCTGACGGAAGAGTGCGTCAACCGTTACATCTGACGCTGCCAACAGCGCTCCGGTGTGAGATGATGCGGCTCGTACCCCTGCGCTCGTTCGCCCACTCTTCACCGCCACGATTGGCTTCTTCCGCGCAACACGCCGCGCGATTCGCGCGAACTTCCGCGGGTTACCGAACGATTCCAAGTAGAGTAGGATCACGTCTGTCCGCGGGTCGGTCTCCCAGTAGTTCAAGAGATCGTTCCCCGAGATGTCTGCTTTGTTGCCCATTGAGACGAAGCTGGAGAGCCCTAACCCCAGAGATCGCGCATAGTCGATGATGGCCAATCCCAGTGCGCCACTTTGCGAGGCAAAGCCGACCCGTCCCGCCGCTGGCGGTAATGGACCGAAGGTTGCATTGAGCCGTACCTCTGGATCGGTGTTGATGACGCCAATGCAATTCGGACCGACCAACCGCATCCCGTAGGCCCGACAGATACGGAGGAGCTCGTCCTGCCGAGCACGGCCCTCCGGCCCAATCTCTGCAAACCCGCTCGAGATCACGACGAGTGCGCGTACCCCCTTCCGCCCGCACTCTTCGGCAACCTTTGGCACCTCAGGAGCCGGTACCGCAATCACTGCCAGATCCACCGGCTCGGGAACCGACTCGATCGATGGATAGGCAAGAACTGCTTGGACAACACGTGCATTCCGGTTCACTGGGAAGACAGGGCCGTTAAATCCGTACTCCAAGAGGTTATGGAACAGTTCTCCACCGACCGTTCCTCGCTGTCGCGAGGCCCCGATAACCGCGACTGCCCGCGGACGGAGAACCGCCTCCAGCGCATGCGCTGCCGCGATTTGCTCGCGACGCTCGAACCGCTCGATCGCTTCCGAGGTCAGCGACGTCGGAAAGGTAACGCGAATCTCTTCGATTCCTGCCCGAATCTCCACTGGAACCCCAAGATCCCGAAAGACCTGGATCATCCGATAGTTCTCCGGCAGAACCCAGGCAACGAACACTCGAATACCATGACTCTCTGCGATCTCTGCCAGATGTCCGATAAGAATCGTGCCGAGCCCACGTCCTTGGTACGCGTCCGCCACCGCCAGTGCGACCTCGGCGCGATCTCCATCCAGCCGACGGTAGGTTGCAACCCCGACGATCCTGTGCTCCGGCCCAGCCTCAGCGACGAGTGTGCAGTCGTTCACATAGTCGACGCGCGTGTCGTCTCGTGCCGCTTGTTCAAGATCAGTCGCCTCGCCGAAAAAGCGGAGTTTACGCGCCTCAGCCGAAAGACCCTGATAGAACGCCAGGATAGCCCCCTCATCCTCGGGACGAACTGGCCGCACATGAACCGTGCTGCCATCGCGCAGCACAACATCCGCTTCGCGGTGAGCCGGATAGACCTGGCGCATCGCGTCGCTCCTTTCACCTCCTGCCCGCTGCACCGGATCCCGGCATGCTCAGGATACCGCTCCCTCCCGTCCTGGAACAGTGCGAGCGAGAGGTAGCCGATTTGTTTTAATCGGAAGGTGAGATGAGCGGTCCGGACGAGGGAGCAGGAGCAACGGACGATGTCTGAAACGATCGGTGTCTTTGTCGCGTGGCCGTACGCGAATGGTGATCTCCACCTCGGTCATGTGGCTGGCGTCTATATTCCCGCCGATACCTTTGCCCGCTATCATCGCCTTCGCGGCAATCGCGTGCTCATGGTCAGCGGGAGTGATGCCCACGGGACACCGATCACCGTAGCCGCTGAGCGCGAAGGCGTCACTCCAGAGGACATCTTCAAGCGCTATCACCGACGCTTTCTTGAGACCTATCAACAACTCGGCATCGCTTTTGATCTCTTTACTCATACGCATACCCAGAACCACTTCCGCGTCGCTCAGGACATCTTCCGCACGCTCTATGAGCGTGGGTATATCTTCACCCAGACGCAGATCCAGCTCTACTGCGAATACGACCGCCGCTTCCTTCCTGACCGCTATGTGGAGGGCACCTGTCCCTATTGTGGGTACCCGAACGCACGCGGCGACCAGTGCGACAACTGCGGACGCACCCTCGATGCCATTGAACTCATCGACCCACGGTGTCGCCTCTGCGGCCGGCGTCCTGTCCCGCGAGAGACGGAGCACTTCTTCTTCGACCTACCGGCGTTCACTGATCGCCTGCTCGCCTATCTCGACCGGCAGACACACTGGCGCCCCAACGTCCAGCACTTTGTCCGGAACTTCATCCAGGACGGCCTTAAGCCGCGACCAGTCTCCCGCGACCTCGAGTGGGGGATCCCTCTCCCAATTCCCGGATACGAGCAGAAGGTGATGTACGTCTGGTTCGAAGCGGTGATCGGTTACCTCTCAGCCAGCATTGAGTGGGCGCTCGCCGAGGATCAACCAGGGGCCTGGGAGGCGTGGTGGCGTGATCCAGCCGCTCGTGGGTACTACTTCATTGGCAAGGACAACATTCCTTTCCATGCCATCATCTGGCCTGCCGAACTCATGGGCTACGATGAGACCCTCAACTTGCCGTACGACATTCCTGCCAATGAATTCCTGAACCTCGAGGGTCAGCAGTTCTCGACCAGCCGCAACTGGGCAATCTGGGTACCTGATTTCCTCTCTCGCTACGCGCCTGATCCGCTCCGCGACTACCTCACCAGCATCGCCCCTGAGTCGCGTGACAGCGAGTTCACCTGGCAAGGTTTCCTGGAGCGAAAC
Source organism: Thermomicrobium sp. (assembly GCA_034435855.1). GTDB lineage: Bacteria > Chloroflexota > Chloroflexia > Thermomicrobiales > Thermomicrobiaceae > Thermomicrobium. The sequence continues at coordinate 20,610 of DAOTWO010000352.1, forward strand.
AACAACGAGCTTCTCGCAACTTGGGGGAACTTGGTTCACCGTATCCTGACCTTCGTCCAAACCCGTTTCGAGGGACGTGTGCCGGAGCCGAGTGAGTTCGACGGTCGTGATCGTCTCCTGCTCGACCAGATCGCGACCGGCTTTCAGCGTGTCGGGGAACTCTACGAACGAGTAGAACTGAAGGCAGCCCAGCGTGAGGCGATGGCGCTAGCGCGGGAAGTGAATCGCTACCTTGACGAGAAAGCGCCGTGGTTCCAGATCCGCGAGGATCGGCAGGCTGCCGCCACGACACTCTTCGTCGCGCTGCGGGCCATCGACTCTCTCAAGCTGCTCCTGGCTCCGATCCTTCCCTTCTCAAGCGAGCAACTCCACCGTATGCTCGGCTACACTGAACCGCTCTTCGGCGAATTGGTCATCGAACCAGGACCAGAGACCGGCGGACATGAAGTGCTCCGCTATCGACCAGCCCCCAGTGAGGGGCGTGACCGCTGGGTGCCGAGCACTTTAGAAGCAGGGCGACCACTACCGCCACCCCAGCCGCTCTATCAGAAGCTGGACGAAGGGATTGTCGAGCAGGAGCGTCAACGCCTTCTTGCGCAGTCTCGCTAGCACGACACTGCTCCTTGTACCTCGCCACAGGAGCAGGTGTCACGGGTCCTGCGGAGCGTGGCTTGCTTTCGCAAGCGCGCGTCGCTCGGCCCTGATCGCTGGGTGCACTGTGAGTCTCTGCAAGCCCTTTGGGGCTGAAATGTGAGGGCCACAGGGCGGTGGACTTTCCATCGGTGACGATGGGGTCGAGCAGGGAAGTTTGTGACCCCATGACATGGAGAGATCTCATTACCAACGCGTTGCAGGCCGGCTCGCCTCGATCTCTAGGCGAAGATAATGCACCGCTGTCCAACAGTGATCGGATCTTCCGGTTCCAGAGAAGCCGCCGATCGCCTGTCAGTCCAGACTGTAGAGCTCTTGGTAGGCACGGTACCCGGCGTAGACTCGCTGGACATAGGCGTACGTCTCGCGATAAGGGATCCGCTCGGCAAAGAGATCGGGGTCGCTTGTTGGCCGTTCGCGCAGCCACTGTTGCACTGCACCAGCTCCTGCGTTGTAGCTGGCGAGCGCAAGAAAGAGTTGCCCTTGGAACTGCTCGAGGCGACGTGCGAGTTCGGCAGCTCCCAACATGATGCTCGTCGCCGGATGGAATAAGTCGTCTGGAGTCCAGCGCGTCAGACCGAGTTCCTGGGCAAGTGTCGCACCGGTATCCGGCATCACTTGCGTGAGTCCACGTGCCCCGGCTGGTGAAACCGCCGTTGGTTCGAACGCGCTCTCTTGACGGATCAAGGCAGCCAGCAACAAAGGATCGACGCCGAATCGGGCCGTTATCGGCACAAGCAACTCGGGATACGGTACCGGTGCGAGCAGTGGAGCGACGACAGTCTGTGGCACCTCCCTGACAGTGGCAAGACGCAGCCCAATCCGATACGCGTATGCCGCCGCGCCACGCCGGAGGAGTTCCCACCCAAATGCTGCAAGCGCAATCGGATCGTCATGGAGCTCGTCAGCTGCGACGTCGACCTCCCACCCGGCCGCCTCGCGCTCACCGAGATCGAACAGAAGCAACGCGCGTCGCGCCGCACCGCTTGCCTGGACACGCTGCGCTGCGGTTTCGGTCGTCGCGTCGAGGCTCGCCAGCCACGTGGTGAATGACCGATCGTCCGGCTGCAGGGAACCGACCTGCCCTGGTGCCTTTGCAACCGGCAACTCACCACGCAGGAGCTCGCGTGCTCGCTGACCGTAGAAGTTTTGGGACTCGCTCTGCAGCACCTGCTGCCATGCCTGCTGCGCGCCAGCAAGGTCACCGCGCGCTGCAAGTGCCTTGCCGTACCAGAAACTGGCACGCACATCGCCACCTGCGGCAAGCCCCTCCCAGAGTGCGGCAGCGCCCGCCATGTCGCCGCGTCCGTAGGCTAGGAGACCGAGTCTGAACTGGGCCTCGCGTGCAGCCCTACTTCCCGGATACTGCGCAAGCACGCGTCGGTAAAGTTCCTCAGCATCAGCCTCGTTGTTCCACTCGACAAGCGTTCCCGCTGTGACAAGCGCATCGGGCGTGCGGGCATCCTGCGGATATCGCTCGCCCATCGCCACCAGCTCCTGAACACCAGTCACGAGGTCTCCGCTCCGCACCCGGGCGATGGCCCGCTGGTACCAGGCATCGGCACGCGTCGGGTCAGTATCGAGAATGGCTGAATAGGCAGCGATTGCATGTGCGTAGCGTCCGGTGGCGAATGCAATCGCGGCACGGCGCTCAGCGGAGACAGTGCTGCCCGCTCCCAGGGCATCCAGTTCATCGAGTGCTTGCGCGGCTGCAGTACTCTCCGGTGCTGTTTCAATGGCCATGAGGAGATCGGTCTGTGCTGCCGGCACGTCCCCAAGTTCGCGCGCCGCGCGGGCGCGTTGGAGAAGAAGCGTCGCGCGGTAACTCGGAATCGTCGCAAGCTCCAAGAGGCGGGTTACCGTCTCACGGACAGCGAGAAAGTCACTGCGTTGCTCTGCACGCGCCTTCCGCCACTCCAGCGCAGCCACAGCCAGTCGCCTGATCGGTGCGGTTGTCACAATCTGGTCAACCAGCTGTTCTGCTTCCGCCTCTCGTCCGGTACCAGCTAAGAGGTCCAGTGTACGGTACTCAAGATACGGCGCAAGTTCCGGAAGGAGGTGAGCCGCGACGCGGAGTTGCTCGGACGCCTGCTCGCGCTCCCCAAGCGTGGCTAAGGCGCGGGCAGCAATGACCGCTGCTATTCCTGCTGGGCGCTGATCCGGTGCCCGCTGTGCTGCTTCAACAGCAAGTTCCAGTGCCACCTGTGCGTCCCCACGCTCGAGTGTCGCCCGCGCCAGGAGGAGCCGTGCTTCCAGCCGTTGCGCCGGATCAGGAGCTCCGAGAGCACCGGCCAAGAGTTGAGCCGCTTCGGCCGGTGAACCAGATGCCAGCAGTCGCCGTGCCTGCTCGAGCGCCAGAGCTGGGTCGGTCGGTACGGGCAGGGCTTGGGCTGCTGGCGTTCGCACCAGGTCTGCGGCGGCGTGATCGCCAGGAGGTGTTGCACCGGGAACCACCGCAGGAACTGGCGCCTGCCAGCTCGCAGTGAATGCGACAAGGAGCACAGCCAGTAGGAGCGAGGCATGCAGGAGTCCGCGCCCTTGACCTGTCACACTCCCTCCCGCCGAGTACTGCGAACCGCCACTGTGAGGATACCGCTGGCTCCTCAGGGCCGGGACGCTTCCGGCTGCTCAAGACGACGCTGCTATACCCTAGCAACACGAATGCGTCGGGGCCTACCGTGACACTTCCATCTCAAGCGGACCGAGGTGGCGCTCCACTTCGGGTGCGGCGAGTTGGAAATAGAGAGGTCGGCCACGAGCGATGCTTCCCTGTGTGAAGGCTCCATACGCATTGGCCGCCGCGGCCGTTGGGCTCTACCTGGATACTGCCCAGTTTGAGGGGCCCACACGAGAGGGGCGCTAGAAGAACCATCACTGTCATCATCGAGCGGCACGCTCAATGTGATGAAACAGGACGCACGTTTACCTCGTGGTTACACAAAGGCTGCATGCTTCTTCACAGAAAGGGGGAGCATGATGCTCTGGATGACTCGTTGGCATGGTCCTTGGCCGTTTGATCCTCGTCCACCACGAGAGTGGCTTTGGGTCTTCGGCCTCATGGAGATGCTGTTCTGGCTTGTAGCACTCGCGGTACTCGTCGTGCTCGCTGTATGGCTGATCCGGCGACTCACCACCGAACGGTCCCAAACGCCCATAGCAAATGCGCGGGCGATACTGGACGAGCGCTATGCACGTGGAGAACTCACGCGCGACCAATACCTTGAGATGCGGCGAGACCTCGAGAGCAGCGGATGAACTGGTGAGCACTGCGCAAAAGCACAAGGCACCTCGCATACCCTGCCGGGGTATGCTCACTATCAGGTGACGAGAGGAGGGAGACGATGATGCCCTGTCCATGGTGTGGCCCGTGGGGTGGCGGCATGATGTGGGGTTGGGGCAACTGGTGGTGGGGGCTCATCATGATGATCTTCTGGTTGCTCATCCTCATTGGTATTGTGCTCTTGGTCGTCTGGGCGATCCGACAAATCGTCCATCGGGAGGGAACGCCTGCGGGCACGAGCCGGGCACTCGAGATCTTGCAGGAGCGATATGCGCGAGGGGAGATCACCCGCGAGCAGTACGAGCAGATGCGGCGTGACCTTCTCGGTGGAGCAAGCGGATGAGCCGAAATCTGCTTGTGCTGGCCGTTTTATTGCTTCTGGTCGGCATACTCGGCCTCGGGATCATTGGCGCTCTCGCAAGCCGACAGATCAGCCGCAGTCTCAGTCCCGAGGAACGGGGACGCTGGATCTACTCGACGGCCACTGACCCGGATTCCGGAGCGCCGATTCCCTACAGCGGCGGCATGATGATGCCCATGGCGTGCGCAGACTGCCACGGCATCGATGGCCGCGGCCTCCGCACACCGATGTTTGTGAGCCCGGATATCCGCTACCGCAACTTGACCGATCCCCAGGGTATGATCGAGCCCAACGGCAGTCGTGGACGCACGTACCACTCCGATGAGGAGATTCGCCGCGCAATCACTGAGGGAATCGGTCCGGATGGCGAGCCTTTGTCCTGGCCGATGCCGCGCTGGCAGCTGACTGATCAGCAGTTCCGTGATCTCTTGGCGTATTTGAAGGCACTTCGGTAATCCGTTCTCATGCCGACACGAGCGACGTATGCTGGCTTGCTACAATGCAGCCGACGAGCCAGCGCGGAGTCTGTGATGACCGTTGAACTCAGTGTGATTATCCCAGCCTACAACGAGGAACTGCGTTTGCCGCAGACACTTGCGGCAGCGCAGGCCTATCTCAGCCAACAACCATGGAGCTGGGAGCTTCTCGTCGCTGATGATGGAAGCGATGACGCAACGCCGGAACTCGTCCGCCTCTGGAGCGAACAGGATCCGCGCATCCGACTTCTGCGCCTCCCGCACCGCGGCAAGGCTGCCGCCGTGCGGAGCGGTGTGCTCTCCTCGGTAGGCACCTATGTTCTCTTTATGGATGCTGACCTTTCGACCCCCATTGAGTACGTCGAGCAAGCCTTAGCGTTGCTCCGCGAGGGCTGGGACGTGGTGATCGGGTCCCGCGAAGGCGCACTCGCCCGCCGCATCGGTGAACCCTGGCATCGCCACGCAATGGGGCGCGTCTACAACCGGCTCGTGCAGCTGCTGCTGTTACCAGGTATCGACGATACTCAGTGCGGCTTCAAGGGGTTCCGCCG
>DAOTWO010000353.1:0-1960 GCA_034435855.1 Thermomicrobium sp.
TCGTCATGGTCACTCACGGTTGGAGCGGGCTGCGTGACGTGGTGATGGGCTCGACGGCCGAACAGGTGCTGGCCCAGGCACCCGTGCCGGTCCTGGTACGGCGGCCAGCGCCACTCACTCCTCCAACTGGTACGGCACCATCGTGATCGCAAGATCAGGGATCTGGACGAGCGCGCGCCGGAGGCGCCAGGCAGTCTGGGTATGGAGCAGCCGTTCCCACCAGTGCGCGGTGACGAACTCTGGGATAACCACTGTGACGAGCGGAACTCCTTTCTCACGGTGGAGCTTTTCGATGACTGCAACCAGGGGCCCAAGGAGTTCCCGATACGGCGATTCGACGATGATCAGGGGAATCGTGAGACCAGCCTCACGCCAGCGTTGCTGCAACACTTCTCCCGACTCGGGCTCGGTTGCCACATAACAGCAACGACATCGTCCGCGATCGAACGCGCGTAGGCAAGGGCGGTTAAAGAGGCACGGTTCAGCGATGCAATGGGAACGATCGCCACGCTCCGCCGGAGGCCGAAGCGCAACCGACGGCGGACCTCGTCAGTCGTGACACGCAGCTGTTCGGCCACAGAGACATAGTGGTGGTGAATTGCGAGCATCATTCCGATCAGTGCCGGGATAAGCAAGACAACCATCCAAGCACCGTGAACGAATTTCGTAACCACTACCACCACGGTCACAACGCCAGTAGCAATGGCTCCGATACCGTTAATAACGAGACTGTGCCACGAGAGGTGCCGGAGACTCCCATTAGCACTTCTCCACCAGTGCACGACCATGCTCGACTGCGAGAGGGTGAACGCCGTGAAGACACCAACCGCGTAGAGTGGGATCAGCGCCGAGACACTCGCCTGACGGATGACAACCAGCAGGCTGGTAAAGAGGCCGAGCGTGACGATCCCGGTGGAGAAGGCGAGCCGATCCCCTTGAAAGCGGAACTGCCTCGGTAGGAAGCGATCGCGCGCCAAAAAGTAGGCCAAGCGCGGGAAGTCAGCAAAAGCCGTATTCGCTGCGAGAAAGAGGATCAAGGCAGTCGCCGCTTGCACAACGTAATAGAAGGGTGAATCGTCGACGAGCGTTCGTGCCAGTTGAGAAACGATCGTCTCGCGTTCATTCGGAACGAGATGGAAGTGGTAACTCAGAAGAGTAATACCGCTGAACAGAAATCCGAGAATCAGCCCCATAGCGAGAAGCGTCGTTCGGGCATTCTCGGCTTGCGGCTCCTTAAATGCAGGAACGCCATCAGCGATCGCCTCGACACCCGTCAAGGCCGTACTTCCCGATGCGAAAGCGCGGAGGATGAGGAAAAGCGTGAGTGGGCTGGACGGCGCAGGTACCTCATGCCGCACCGGATGTGGCGTGGGGACAATACCCACGAGCGACGCCAGCCCGAGAAGGATCAGCGCCCCAACACAGATGATGAACGCATAGGTGGGAAGCATGAAAATCGTCGCGCTCTCGCGGACTCCCCGCAGATTGATCACCGTGAGCAACAGAATGGCCGTGACCGCCAATTCAACCCGATAGGGATACAGCGAAGGGAATGCGGAGGTGATTGCAGCGACACCAGCTGAGATACTCACCGCAACGGTCAAGACGTAGCCACTGAGAAGCGCAGCAGCGGCGAGCAGGGCCGGACCAGTACCCAAATTGTCTTTGGTTACGATGTACGTGCCACCACCGTGTGGATAAGCATGGATCGTTTGACGATACGAGAAGATGACGATCGCAAGAAGCGCCACGATGGCGGCACCGATCGGCACGACGAATGCATAAGCCGCTGTACCCGCGAGGATCAGGACACGGAGGATCTCTTCAGTCGCGTACGCTGTCGACGAGAGCGCATCCGACGAGAAGACCGCGAGCGCCTTGACCTTCCCGATTCGCTGGTGCGGTGCTTCTGCGGTATGTAAGGGCCGCCCAATAATGGCCCGGCGAAGGCGGAACCATG
>DAOTWO010000354.1:0-3617 GCA_034435855.1 Thermomicrobium sp.
GCAAAGATGTTGCCGAAAAGACGGAACGAGAGCGAAACAATTCGCGACAGTTCGCTAATAATCTCGATCGGCAGGAGGAACGGCGGATTCGCCATGTGCTTTATTCGCCCCCAGAGCCCATGGGCCGACAACCCAGCGATCTGGAAAGCCACGTAGCTGATCAGTGCCATCGCCAAGGTCATGTTCAGATCAGCGCTCGGCGGACGAAACAGCGGCACCAGTGTCTTGCCGTGTGGCTCCCCTCCAGCCGCTCCTTCACTCGCCGCGACAAGAGCATGACTTCCCTCGTGCCAAATTCCAATCGTTCCAATACCCGGGAACAGACCAGTGTAGTTGGCAACGATAATGAAAATGAACAGCCCACCGATCAGAGGAAAGATGCGGCGCCCAAGCCGCCTGCCCGCGGTTCCCTCCACCAGCCCGAGCAGGAACTCCACCACCATCTCGAAGATCGATTGCAGACGACCAGGAACAAGTTGGGCACCCCGTGCCACGACCGCACCGAAGATCACGAGAAAGGCCATGACGAGGAGCATGGTCAAAAAGGAATTCGTGATGCGGAGATCGAAGCCTGTGCCGGGGATCGACACCGTCCACAATGTCTCCGGTTTTACCGAGATATGGAGCTCCACGCCCGCCTTACCTCCTGCCACGCTGATCACGGTGGCTACCGCTCACACGCGCCAACTCGTACAGGGCGTACGCCGCCGTCGCCAGCCCGAGGACAACCCCGGCGAGTGTGAAGAGCGGCATCGTACCGAGCCACCGATCGAGGAGCACACCCCCACCAATACAGAGTACAAGACTAGACACAACCGAGAAGCCGAGTCCCAGGGCTGTCCCGATCGCTTGCCAGTCTCGTCCTTGCGGCGGGCGCGCTCCCGGCCCGCTCACGATTGCGCATCCTATCACAAACGGTCTGACGACGGCAACGTGCTCAGTCGTCCGCGACTTCAGCCGTAACAGGTGCCTCCAGTGGCAACGGGCGCTGATCTCCCTCGCGCAGAACGTGCTTCGCCACGCCCACGAAGGCGGTGAACAGCGGGTGCGGCCGGTTCGGACGCGACTTGAACTCTGGATGGAACTGTACCCCCACAAACCACGGATGGTCACGCAGCTCCATGATTTCTACATAGCGTCCATCCGGCGACTGCCCACTCACCACAAAGCCCGCTGCCTCGAACATCTCGCGATAGGCATTGTTCACTTCCCAGCGGTGGCGATGCCGTTCGTAGACGAGCGGTTCTCCATAAGCTAACGCAGCTTTCGTTCCTGGGATCAACGCGCACGGGTAACGCCCAAGCCGCATTGTTCCACCCATCTCGACGCCCCGTTGATCCGGCATGAGATCAATGACCGGATGAGGTGTCTCCGGGTCGATTTCTGTGCTGTTTGCACCGCACAATCCGAGCACATTTCGGGCGAACTCAATCACCGCCATGTGTAGCCCATAACACAAGCCGAGATACGGAATCTCTCGTTCCCGCGCGTACCGTGCGGCCAGAATTTTCCCTTCGACACCTCGCGGACCAAAGCCGCCAGGAACCAGAATACCGTTCACATGGCGCAATGCTTCCTCAATCTCCGACCGGTCGGCGGTCGAGTTCACCCAAATAATCTCAACGGCAACGTCGTGTGCCAACCCCGCGTGGGTCAACGCTTCAGCCACACTAAGGTACGCATCGTGCAGTTCCACATATTTTCCAACAAGGGCGATACGTATACGCCGTCGTGGCGCCTTCAGGCGAGCGACCATCCGTTCCCAGTCGCCAAGTTCTGGCTCCCGATCTGGGAAGCCAAAGTGCTCGACAATGTACCGTCCGAGTCCCGCACGTTCGAGGATCAGCGGTACCTCATAGATCGTCTCGGCGGTTGGCAAAAGGATCACCGCATCTTCATCGACGTCCCCAAAGAGCGCCACCTTGGCGCGAATGTCGTCACCGACCGGGTGATCCGTCCGGCAGATAATTACGTCCGGCTGAATCCCAAGTGCGCGGAGCTCCTTCACGCTGTGCTGTGTCGGTTTCGTCTTGACCTCACCAGTACTCTGGATATATGGCAACAGTGTCACGTGGATATACAAGACGTTGCGCCGCCCCTCTTCCCGTCGCATCTGACGGATCGCTTCGAGGAAGGGCTGCCCCTCAATGTCTCCAACCGTCCCACCGACCTCTACCACGACCACATCCGGCTGATGAATCTCCGTCACCTGACGGATACGCGACTTGATCTCGTTCGTGATGTGTGGGATCACTTGAACGGTGCCACCCAAATAATCACCCCGGCGCTCCTTGGCGATCACCGCCGAGTACACCTGCCCGGTCGTTACGTTCGAGGCCCGGCTGAGATTCTCGTCAGTAAACCGCTCGTAATGCCCAAGATCGAGATCCGTTTCCGCGCCGTCCTCCGTGACGAACACCTCTCCATGCTGGTATGGAGACATCGTTCCCGGATCAACATTGAGATACGGGTCGAGCTTCATCAACGCGACCCGCAATCCCCGGCTCTTCAGAAGGCGTCCGATCGCGGCGGTCGCGATTCCCTTCCCGACCGACGATACGACGCCACCAGTCACGAACACATATTTCGGCATCGCCACACCTCCGAGAACGTGTCTTTCACCATCATGGATCGGGCGCAAGCACCACCACCTCGACCGCCTCCCCAAATTCCCCCTTGCGGACGGTCAAGGTCTCGCGCGTCGACCATTCGGTGACGCCCATCGCTCGCATGAACCGCTCGAGCGGATCGCGTGCCGCATCTCCGTGCTCCGTTCGAAACTGCAACGGGATCACTATATGCGGTTCAATCTGCCCGATCACCTCAACAGCACGGTCTGCATCGAGCGTCGGCCCACCACCGACCGGAATGAGCAGCACGTCGACATCGCTGAGGAGCTCGGCCTGCTCGTCGCTCAACACGTGGCCCAGATCACCAAGATGGCACACCTGTACCCCATCGAGATCGACGACGTAGACGGTGTTTTTCCCGAGTCGTCGTCCCTGCTCATCATCATGGTATGTCCTGATCCCGGTGATGAACGTGCCCTTGATCTCGTACTCCCCGGGCCCCTCAATGAGTCGGTAGCCGGGACGGACAAGCTCTAAGTTGCGGTGTCCGGGATGGGAGTGACTCACGGTCACGATGTCCGCACGTTGTTTGCTCGGCAGATAACCCGTCTCTGGTCCGACCGGGTCCATGAGCACAGTCACATCGCGACCCCGCAAGCGGACACACGCATGCCCCAGCCACTTGATCTCAGCCATCGACCAGCCGTCCGTTCGCACTGAACACAACACGGGACTGGGTGATCGACGAGGGTTCGTCTTTCACATCGGGACCCCAGTATACCCTGTGTCCGTTCACCTTCGCAAGCCAGGGGCTCCGAAGCACCGGTGGGCCACGCCCAGTGTCAAGAGGGAAGAGAGGGAAATTGGTGTGAGGAGAGAACCTACGCGTCCTTCAGGATCGACAGCACACCGCTCCTCATCGGAGATCGTTCGCCACCGCAGGCTCTGGGAAGGGTCACTTCTCCCACGTTTCTGGACTGCGCAAGAAGGCCCAGGCTCATCGAGCTCAGTATGACGGAAGCAAGAGACGCATCACGTGACGTCCCC